>CALGGL010000152.1 GCA_937915975.1 uncultured Lachnospiraceae bacterium
TCAGGAGATTGAAGGTTTAATGTTTAAGTTTAGAGAGGCATGTATATATACATGGATAAACGTAAACCTAAACTTTGCAGAATGAAACGACTTGATGTTTTCCAAAAACACATTTTTCTTTTTACTGAAGATTAAACAAATATTCTCTCCCCTTCTCATTCCACTTTCCTTTTAATTGAAAGCCATTATCTAGAGTCGTGAAACAACATATTAAGTTTGCTTCAGCATCATTAAAAGAATGATTTTCATCACCTTCAAATTCATCAGTAGTATCATATGCTTTTATAATCTCAGTATTAAATATTTCAAGCTCGGATATCATGTCATAATCATGATTTCCGGCATTTATTTCTATCAGTGTTCCGTTTATGCATACCTCATCAGCTATTATTCTTCCATTCAGATGAAATTCATTTGCATTTACAGTTACTTTTCCATTTGGGGCATATAAAACGGCATTGAGGTTTATATTTCCGCCGTTAATTGTAATATCACCCTGCTCAGATTCTATAAATATTCTATTGTCTTCACCGGTAGTTACACTTCCTACATTATAGGTTATTGAATTATGAGCGGTTATTATTCCGTTTGAGTCAAAGCTTGTTGCATTAAATGATATATTTCCGTCAACATATATATTTTTATCAAGTCTTAATTCGTTACTGTCAAAGCTTTTATCTCCTTCATATATATCCCATTTGTCGTATGACTCTTCATTTTCCATAAGTGCATGAATCTCAGTATATATATCCGGCATTTCAATTTCATCAGCATTTTCTTTTTTGGAATTTATCAGCTGACTGTCTTCTGAGTCTGAGGTTCGTAAAGTTATTCCATTCTTAGCCTCAAGTTCACCGTTTAAAACAATTGAATTACCTTGAAAGAAAAAGCTTCCGTTTGTGTGAACCGAACCGTTAATTGTGGCATTATTCACATAAAATGATTGTCCTGCTTCATCTCCCGTGAACAGAGCATACTCAAGTCCCTTCCACATATCCTGTATCTTATAATTTCTTCCATCTGTTATATTGTCATCTTTATCATTATCATGCTGTGCATCTGTAATTGTTGCTTTTAAATCTGCATCTGTCGATGTTGCTATATCAGTATTATCAGTATTATTTTCCTGATATATATCCAACTTGACAGGTTCAGAAGGTTTTTCTTCTATTCCATATGCAATAAAACCAAAGCTTACAAAACCTTTTGATTCAATAGTAGAATTATAAGGCTTCGAAGATATTATATATGTATATGTTCCGTCATTATTATCTGTTATTTCACTGATATCAGCATTCCATATACTTTCAATTACCCCATCATATATGAAAACTATGCTCCATAAGCTCTTATCATATGCTGTATTATTTGTAACCCGTATATCAGCATTTACAAAATTGTTCCACGAAGAGCTTTCTTCATATTCTATACTGTATCCGTCTGTTAATTCTATATCATCATTAACATCAGTCTCTTGGTTAAATCCCTTATAATAAGCATAAGAATTGATATGCATCAGAGATGTAACCATTGTAAATGTAAGTATTAAAGCGATTATCCTTTGTATAGTTTTGCGTTTCATATATACCTCCTCTGAACCCACTATATATATGTATAGTATTCTATTATTCTACAATAGCAAATTATAAACACACTCATCCTCTATGTCAATAGTATTTATTATAAAAAAGTGTGTCATGGATACAAACACCATGACACACCCATAACACACTTTTATAAAATTTAGAAATTCATCTTTACATCCTGTCTTTTTGCAGCCTCTGCCTCAAAAAATTCCTTTGCTACAGCTCCCATTGAGTGTGCAACCACACTGTTAGGAAATGTTACAATCATTCCGTTATATGCTGTTACATTTGAATTATAAAGTCTTCTTGCAGCCTGAAGATGCTCCTCTGTATCAAGAATGGCATTCTGAAGCTGGATAAAGTTATTGGAAGACTTAAGTTCCGGATAACTCTCGGCAAGCATATTGATTCTTCCAAATGCAGTATCCATCTGCTGATTAGCCGCATTTCTTTCCTGCATGGTCATTCCGCTTCTTAATCTTATAACCTCAGATAAAATTTCCTTCTCATGCTTTTGATATCCCTTAACAACATCAAGCATCTTGGTAAGCACATCATATCTTTTGGTGAGTGCAACATCTATGCCCGAAAGTCCTTCATTGACCTTAATTTCAAGCTTTTTGATTCCGTTGTATGTACCAACCCACCAAAGCAGTATCAAAGCAACAATAACCAAAATACAAATTAAAATTACCATACTAAATCCCCTCCTAAAGCATTACATTACATTTCTTTCAAGAATTAATTTTATTACATTTTCTTTTATATTGCAACCATATAAATTAATACAAGAGTAAGGCATCATCTGCATATTTAGGTGCAAAGCACAGCGTTAGCGACAGTGAGCTGTGCGTGTACCTGAATATGCAGATGATACTTACACAAAATTAAAGGAAGGGTGCCGTATGTCGAATACATACAAGCACCCTTCGGGGAAAGAATTTTATTATTCTGATATTCCGCTTGTTCTGATAATGAACTTGGTAACACCGGCGTCACCGTCATTAATCTCTGTAAATGTCTGATAGTCTGATGAAGCCTCAAGAACTGCATCAAGTCTTCCTGCTATATCCTTTATATCACCGTTATAGGCTTCAACTATCTTCTTTATTGCCATATTATTGAACTGATTCATGCCATCGCTTAATTCACTTGCACCGTCAGCTATCTGCTTAACTCCGTCCTGAAGCTGTTCGCTTCCTGTTGCGAGTTTGTTGCTTCCGTCTTCAAGCTGTGCGGTTCCTGTTGCAAGCTTATTTGAACCTGTTGCTAACTGTGTTGAACCCGTTGCAAGCTGGTCGGCTCCCGATGAGAGCTTACCTATACCTGCTGTAAGGCTTGGAATCTTATCTGCCAAAGTCTGTGTTCCGTTTGCAAGTGCCTGTGTTCCGTTTGCAAGTGCCTGAGAACCTGTTACCAGACTATAACCTGTTTCACCTACTGCTTCTATCTGTCCTGCTATCTCCTTTTTGGTACCCTCTGCACCTGCTACCGCTGCCTCGCCTGCTGCCTGACCTGCTGCCTGCGATGCTGATGTCTGACATGCCGTTACTACACTTGCTCCGATTTTTGAAGCTCCCCGCTCGGCTATTCCGTTTGTAATACTGTCTGTTGCCATATCTGCAATATTGGTTGAAAGTGCAGAAGTAAGTCCGGCAACCTGAGTATTAACCTGTCCCTGAATATAAGCTCTGGTTTCAGCATCCATATTTGCCAAGAATGCATCAAACGAAATCGGAGCACCTCCCCCAATAATGTATGCATTATACGTATCTGAAGTAACATATGCGCTGTAGGCTTCCGCTGCACCCGCTCTGAATAACGCTGTACCAAGGGTTGCCATCTGCGGATCCGAGCCAAGACTTGTCTGTATTGCCGAAGCAACCTGTGACTTAATACTCGTTTTTGTTTCCTCATTGGTTACGGCTGATTTGAATGAATTAACAGCCTGATTGTATATATAATTATAGGTATCCGTACCCTCTGCAAACTGACTGTTTACTGCACTTACGGCTGTCGCCTCCGCCTGACTTGAAACTGCCTGCTTTTGCTCATCACTCATAGGAGCATTAAGCCCTGCATCCAATGCTGCAACGCCCTGGCTTATACCGGCTGCACTCTGATTAACTGTTGCAGCACCTTCATTTAATGAGGTTACACCTGTTGCAAGCGAATCTGAGCTTGATACAAGTGTATCGACTCCGTCCTTAAGCTGACCCGCACCCGCTGCCAACTGATTAGCTCCGGTAGAAACCTGATCTGCTCCTGTCTTAACCTGACTTACACCTGTTGCCAGCTGCTTAGCTCCTGTCGTAAATTCACCCATTTTTTCAAGAAGAGTTGCCGTACCGTCTGCAAGCTGCTTTGAGCCGTCTGCTAAGGCATCTCCTGCATCACTCATCTCATTTATCATATCATCAAGCTCTGCTGTATCAAGTTCACCGTCCAATGAAAATTCCGATGCAGACATAACCACTGTCATAGTCATATCAAGTGAGAAATCCGTTACATCAGCACTTACCTCAAAATAATCAGGAAGGCTTAAATCCTCCGATAAATCAGAATCCTCAAATCCAAGGCTGTCCTTTATTCCCGGAACGCCATATCCTATAACTATTGTGCTTGTTCCCTGTGGCATTGTCTTTCCGTTTTCAACCACTACGTTAGTGCAGTTTTCGTCAAGAATCAAACCTGATATTGTCACAAACGGAACCTTAATGTTTTCCTTCTTACCGTTTATTTCTTTCTCAACGGCGGTATTATTGATATAGTCAAATCTTATCTTGACATTACCGCTTACGCCTGCCATATCCTCTGCTTTCATTTCCTTACCGTCAAGGTAATAAGTAACCTTTACACTTACCGGAAGCTCTTCATTTGTTGTTCCCTGATAGTAAATATCATTTCCGTTCGCCTGCCAGGTTATCTCATCGCCGTTTTGTGAAAATGCTTCATCGCCCTTAACATTTTCTATATCCTTTAAGTTGGTCTTATCAACAAGCTCTGCCTTCTTTTCAGGATTTCTGAGCCACTCACTTACTATAATGTTATCTACCGAACCATCTGCCGATGCAAATGCATATACTGTTTCATCCTTATATACATCCTTCTGGGTTACACCAAACTTTGTTGAAAGCTCATCTGCAACAGTATCAGCAGTAAGTACTTCTGTTTCTCCTTCTGCCTCGTCATTTTCAGCCATAACAGCCTCCTGCTCATAGCTATATGTGTTTACGGGTCTTAATACAGAACCTGTAAAGCATGAGCCTGCAATGACTGCTGCTGCGGTAACACCGCTTATAACGCATTTCCTATTTCTTCTGAAATAATCCTTAATATCCATATCTATCATTCCTTCCCTAAACTAACCCTGTAACTGTTCCTCGTGATTAACCTTTGCCTTCTTTTCCTTATGTGGCTTGAAGCCTACACTGGTATTTATGATTATCTTATCAAATATCATAAACATTGAAGGAAGCACAAGTATTACGACTACCATACTGATAAGAGCTCCTCTTGCCATAAGCGTACAAAGTGAACTTATCATATCTATATTGGAATACATACCAACACCAAATGTCGCAGCAAAGAAACTGAAGCCGCTTACGAGTATTGATTGTACTGAAGACTGCATACCTTCTATGATAGCTGTCTTTTTATCAAGTCCGTGATTTCTTCCTCTCTTGTACTTGTTTGTCATAAGTATCGCATAGTCAACCGTTGCACCAAGCTGTATGGTTCCGATTACTATAGAAGCTATGAAAGGAAGAACCGTTCCCGTATATGCAGGTATGCCCATGTTAATAAATATTGCAAACTCGATAACCGCAACCAGGATAACCGGAAGTGAAATCGACTGGAATACAAATAATATTATTACAAATATAATGCCTATCGATACGGCACTTACAACCTTGAAGTCCTTATCCGTTATCTCTATAAGATCCTTAGTACAAGGTGCTTCACCTATAAGCATTCCCTTTGAGTCATAATTTTTAACTATAGTTTTAATCGCATCACACTGCACATTTACTTCATCCGAAGCAACCGCATATTCCGAGGTAACCAAAAGTAATTTATAATTATCATTTTCAAGATTCGATACAAGATCATCCGGAAGAAGCCCCTTCGGAATAGTTCCGCCAAGCATACTGTCAAGACCTATGACATTTTTAACACCGTCAACAGCCTTTATCTCATCCGTCATAGAGATAACTTCCTTACTTGATAAGCTGCTGTCAAGAAGAATCATATGAGTAGCACCCATGGCAAATTCTTCATCAAGCTTGTCATTTGCTATACTGCTTTGCAGGTCTCTCGGAAGTGTTCCCGCAAGGTCATAATAAACATCCGTATGAGTATAACCGTAAAGCGCAGGTACAAGAATTATTACAAACAGCACAATAAATATATAAAAATGATTTACTACCCATGATGAAATTCTGCTTATATCAGGAAGCAATACCTTGTGCTTGGTCTTCTCAATTGCCTTATCAAAGATAAGAATCATTGCAGGAAGAACCGTTACACAACAGATAACTCCGAATACAACTCCCTTTGCCATAACGATACCCATATCAAGTCCGAGTGTGAAGCTCATAAAGCAAAGTGCTATGAAACCGGCAATGGTTGTAATTGAGCTTCCTACTACAGAAGATATCGTATTGGAAATCGCATGAGCCATCGCTCTGTCCTTATCTCCAGGATAAGCCTCCTGCTTTTCCTCGTAGCTGTGCCACAGGAATATCGAGTAGTCCATCGTAACACCTAACTGAAGAACCGCTGCAAGAGCCTGTGTTACGTAAGATATCTCACCCTTAAATACATTGGTACCTAAGTTATATACGATTGCCATTCCTATACTAAGTAAAAAGAACAGCGGTACCAAAAATGAATCCATTGAAATCGCAAGAACTACAACCGCAAGTATAACTGCTATAAGTACATATACCGGAGTTTCTCTGTCGGACAACTCCTTCGTATCTGTGATAACCGCCGACATACCTGATAAGTAGCTTTGCTTACTTATTATTCCTCTTAAATCATCTATGGCATCCATAGTTTCATCTGAGGAAATCGATGTAGGAAACAGTACAAACAATATCGTTGAATCTGCCTCCTCATTCATAAATACTTCTTTAATTTCGTCCGGTAAAAGCTCCTTTGGTATAGATAAATCGACTAATGAGTCATACCATAAAACCGCTTTTACATTTGGTACTGCTTCCATTTCTTTACGCATCTTGGAAATATCCTTATCGGACATGCCCTCGACGACGCACATGGAAAAAGCTCCTGTACCAAATTCATCAACCAGGATATCCTGACCTTTCATCGTTTCAATGTCCTTTGGAAGGTACGTAAGAATATCATAGTTTACTCTGGTCTTAAAATAACCGAGTGCCGCTGGGATAAGTAAAAGTATTCCGATAACGAGAATTGCTATCTTATGCTTTACTACCCATTTTCCAAAATTAATCATGTTTCTCACTTCTTTCCCTTTTACTTTTAGAGGTAAGCTTAACTAACCTCTTTTCGTACTTTATAATATGAAAAGGACCGGATAAAATAAATATCCAATCCTTTTTTGATGTCTAATTTAAATATACATTTTTATTAAAATGTATATTGACTTTATACATTTTTAACACGTTATATAGCAAGGTAAATTTTTATTAACCCTACAATTTCCTTTATTTTTAGCGCTTTTACGCGCTAAACTATCTCGCCTGTCGGCTCGATACACTTGCTCGTCAAGGTTGTATTCGTGCAAGCACGATACAACTTTTCCTCGCTATACTATATCATTAAATATATCAATTATCGAATGGCTGCTTATATAATCAAAGATTTCCGAAAGCTCATCCGGACTAACCGTAAAATCTCTCTTTATCCAATTGATAGCTATATAGCACATCGTATTGGCATAATACTCTGCAAGCATCTCTCTTGACATCCAGCTGTATCTGAAATGATGTACCGGATGAAGCTTCTCTATGGTTTCCACAAGAAGCTCCGTAACAAGTGAAATCGATATATTGGAAAAAGAATTCTGTCCTTCTATCAGAACTGCCCTTTTATAGAATTCAATATCATTACCTATATTGGTAAGGAGCAGAGTGTATGCCGCCGTCATCATATTGTTAAACAAAAGCGGTTTAATCGGTTCAAGTATATCCGTTCTTATTATATACTCAAGCACCTCATACTTATCAGCAAAATGATTATAAAAGGTAGGACGGATAATCCCTGCCTTCTCGCATATCTCTTTAACGGTAATCTTTTCCATAGAATTCTTAAGTAAAAGTTCTTTAAATGTATCCGCTATAATCTTTTCCGTATCCTTTTTTTCTTTTTCCTGTGCTCTCATAATAAGTGCTTCCTTTCAAACCCAATCAAAATAATGGTGCAATCAGTCGCAGACAGCTTTGTACGAATCTTTTCAATCTTCCTGTATTATTTATTTCCTCCATAGTTACCATATCACATTTTTCAAATGTAGCATTAAAGTCTTCCTTTATATCATATATTATGTCTGAATCATACATCCATACACCACACTCAAAATGAAGATACAGGCTTCTGAAATCAAAATTAACTGTTCCCACTGTCGCAACCTTATCATCTGCTATAACGGTTTTAGCATGCACAAAGCCCGGAGTGTATTGATATATCTTAACACCTCCCTTTACAAGGGCCGCATAATTTGCCTGCGTAACCAGATATACAAGTTTTTTATCGGGAACTCCCGGAGTAATAATTCTGACATCTATTCCGTTCTTTGCCGCAAGTGTCAGGGCAGTTATCATTTCATTATCTATTATAAGATAAGGTGTCATAATGTAAACATATTGCTTGGCCTTGTTAATTATATTAAGGTATATGTTTTCGCCGACAATCTCATCATCAACAGGCGTATCGCCGTAAGGCTGTACATATCCATCCGTTTTAAAGTTTTCTTTCATATAAAAGTCCGGCTTATATAAGGAGTAATCCTCTTCTTCTCCTGTAAGCATACGCCACGTTTGAAGAAACATCAGGGTAAAGCTCCACACTGCATCACCGCAAAGCATAATTCCCGTATCCTTCCAATGCCCGAATCTTTCCACCTTATTGATATACTCATCTGCAAGATTAATCCCGCCGGTAAAACCTATATATCCGTCAATTACTGTTATTTTTCTGTGATCCCTGTTGTTTTGCCTCAAGTTAACAACCGGTGCAACCTGATTAAATGCCGCAACCTTAATCCCAAATCCATTCATATTTTTAATGAACTTTGCCGGCATTCCCATACCGGAGCCGAAATCGTCATATATTATTCTGACATCCAAGCCCTCTTTTACCTTATTTTTCAAGGCTTCGAGAATATCAGTCCACATTTCACCTTCCTTAATTATAAAATACTCCATAAATATATAATGTCTGGCATCTCTTATTTTTTCAAGAAGGTTTTTGAAATTGTTTTCTCCCAATGGAAAATAAACCACCTCTGTATTTTTATATACGGGATATCCGGCAGTTTGAGAAATATAATGCGACTGAGCCGACGACGATTTGCTTAAAGCTTTTATCTCCTGATAATAAGCTTCATCATCCGGCATATATCGAAATGTATCAAGATGATTTTTTAGTGCCTTATTTGTAAAATTCTTTCTTGTTCTGTTGCCTGCAAGAATAACATACATAGATCCACCCAAAAGCGGTACAGCCATTATGAAAATAACCCATGCAAGCTTATATGCAGGATTTGATTCAGTATTGACGATATACAAAACCACTAATGCCGTAAGCAGCAAAGCACTGGCCTGCCAATATATCACATACTCATACAAAACACCATATATTAACAGCAGAAATAATATCTGTGCAATCATAAGAAAAATGTACAAAAACAATTTTATCAGAAAAATTCGTCTGTTTTTATCTCTATGATTATTTCTATCAACAAAATTATCCTTCATATCATTCCTTCGTCCATCTGCAGGAAGAACCGCATGGCAAAACGAGACCGTTTTGAGTAACAGGCAATCCTATCTCATCAGCAACAGCAATTCCACCGTATTCTCTTACTACTGTATTAGAAACCATATATGTAAGAACTGACGGTGCAAGTCCGGTTGTATAGGAATTAACAAGAAAAAATAAAGCATCATCACCGAGAAGCCTTGTTGTCAGTTCAATAAATGAGTAAATCTTATCCTCTAATTTCCATATTTCCCCTTTTGGTCCGCGTCCATACGAGGGCGGATCCATTATTATACCGTCATATTTGTTTCCACGCCGTATCTCACGTTCAACAAACTTTACACAGTCGTCTACAAGCCATCTTACAGGTGCATCAGCAAGACCTGACGATACGGCATTTTCTTTTGCCCATGTAACCATACCCTTGGAAGCATCCACGTGAGTAACCTTGGCTCCCGCTGCCGCAGCAGCTATGGTTGCACCACCTGTATAGGCAAACAGATTAAGCACCTTAATTTCCCTATTACTGTCTTTATCGCGGGCATCCTTAATTATCTCAGAAAACCAGTCCCAATTAGCTGCCTGTTCAGGAAAAAGTCCTGTGTGCTTGAAGCTGAATGGTTTAAGATTAAATGTCAAATCTCTGTAATGAATTGACCATTGCTCAGGAAGATCAAAGAATTCCCAGTTTCCGCCGCCCTTTGAGCTTCGGTGATAGTGTGCATTTATCATATTCCAATGTGCATCATTCTTAGGGGTATTCCATATGACTTGTGGGTCGGGGCGAAGAAGTATGTAATTTCCCCACCGTTCCAATTTTTCCCCACCGGATGTATCTATAACCTCATAGTCTTTCCATTTATCTGCTATCCACATAGTATCTCCTTGTAGTATATACCATATTTTAGTTACCATTCATTATATATGGAAGAGGGGATTTGTCAAATGTTCCACATATTTACTTAATGGATTTGATCATACAATCGTATTAAATGACAAAACGTGCCAAATGTACGCAATGCCAATTTAGGTCAATTTGTAGAAATATTAAAAAGAATAAGATATAATTATCAATATATGTCGACGCAATTTGATGAAATATACAAATTGAGACTTAGATGTAACGAGGATATAGGTTATGATTCAATTTCAAGTAGAGAATGATGTAAGAAAGGTAAAAGCTGCAAAGGGATGTTTCAGGGTATTGGAATATGAGAAGGATGCAAGTGTGTCAGCAGCTAATGCAACAACGGAATATTTTATGCAGCATATGGGAGTCCATAGGAGACAGG
The DNA here is from genome assembly GCA_937915975.1 of uncultured Lachnospiraceae bacterium. Classification (GTDB taxonomy): domain Bacteria; phylum Bacillota; class Clostridia; order Lachnospirales; family Lachnospiraceae; genus Coprococcus_C. The sequence continues at coordinate 10,847 of CALGGL010000152.1, forward strand.
TGTTGTGTGCGATGGATGGAAAGATATCTGTTGTTACACAGGCAGGCGCAATGCAGTGGGTTGGTGGTAATGTGAATGCCACAACAGGAATTAAAGGTGCAGGTGATCTCCTGGGGAAGATGGTAAAGGGTGCCGTTACGAAGGAATCAACCACCAAGCCGGAATATGTAGGAGAGGGTGTGCTTGTGTTGGAGCCCACGTATAAGCATATTCTTTTAGAAAGTGTTGAGGACTGGGGAAGTGGAATTGTTGTTGAAGATGGAATGTTCCTTGCATGTGAAGGTACGGTTAATCGGGATGTTACTATGAGATCTAACCTTTCTTCAGCTGTTGCAGGCGGAGAAGGATTATTTAATCTATGTATGACAGGTCAGGGAGTAGTTGCTTTGGAGAGTAATGTACCCAGAGAGGAACTTATAGCAATAGATCTGAAAGATGATGTATTGAAGATAGACGGTAATATGGCTGTATGTTGGTCTTCTGCATTGAAGTTTACAGTAGA
>CALGGL010000153.1 GCA_937915975.1 uncultured Lachnospiraceae bacterium
TCATATATCTTAATTGCACTCTTTTTCTCGGCAAGAGAATAGGCAAGCTCCAGCTTCTCATTAAGCTCAGATTTATCAGGCATACCGTTCTTAAAATACGATAACTCCTTTTCATAATCCGCTTTCTTTTCAAGACAATCCTTACTTAGTCTCTCGTATTCTTTCTTTTTAATCTCTATATCCTTATATTTGCTTAATTCCTGCTGTCTTTTACTCCAGATTTCCTGTTCTTTTTTTAAAGCATCCACAGACGTTTTTTCATCCTTGCTTTTTTGCAGCAGACTGTCCAAGGACTCCTCAATCGTTTGAGCCTGTGATATTATCTGCTTTAGCTCGGTTATTTTTTCTTTCTGTTTTGCTCCCTCTCCGGTTTTTCTTTTAGGACTTAAGGAGTTAATTGCATCATTTAATTTTGTACTTGCTTTTTCATAGTTATTAATGTCATCAGTGCTATCGGTAAGATTACCGAGTTTTGCACTTATTCCGTCAGTAACACTTGTCTCACACGCATCCTGTGAAACAAATATACTTCTCATAAAGGATTTACTGTCCAGTCCGAAAAGCTCTTCTCCGCGCTTCTCACTGTAATCATAACTCTCAAGACCGGTATCCGTATTTTTTAATACATATACATCATCCTTATCCTTTGCGGCAAATACACGTGATGCCTCATAGGTTTTACCGCCTGCCTCAAATATAAGCTGTCCGCCATATACTCCGCCCTGCCAAGGCTTAAATCTTTTTCTTTCATTTTCAAAATCGTCTCTTTTGCTCTCATTATCAAAGCCGTAAAGCATAACCTTAATAAAGGCTGCAAGCGTACTTTTTCCCCAGCCGTTTTCTTCACATATAACATTTTTTTGTTTATCATCAAAATTCATGGTAAAATCGCTCAGTTTACCAAAATTTTCTATATGGCAGCTAATTATCTTCATTCCTTTTTACACCTCTTCGCCGGATAAAAAACCAACTCCGTATTTTATAATTTCCGCCTTTTCCTCTTCGGAAAAATTCTCCTTTGCAAGAACAAGTCTTACAAATTCACCTTTAAGTGACTCATCCAGTTTAAAGTCCTCATAAGAGACCTTAAGTCTTGTCTCATCATATATCTTTATAAAATAATATTTATCCTCAAACTGCTTTAAAATGTAATCCGTGTCTTTCTCACAGAAAGCATCAACCTCACCGAAAAGTACAATCTTGATAAGACTTTCCGGGGAATAATTATCCTTACTCAGCACACTTTTGATTTTTCCCGATATCTCTGATGAATTAGTAAGTCCGGTTATATCCACGTCTACGGTATATAGCTTTCTTTTTGCAATTGAAATAAAATCTCTTTTAAATGATTTTGTCTTTTCATCTATATCAAGCAGAACAAATCCATGATCACCACATTCGTCAAAGCCTCTTCCCTCCAAGCATCCGCTGTAGCAGTAAATACCTCTTTTATCAAGCTCGGCTTCCTTATAGCTATGAACATGTCCCAACGCCAGATAATCTATCCCCTTATTCCTTAGACTCTTTAAATCTATAATCTCGGTTTTATCCTTGGACCTGCCCGCCGATTCCTGACCATGAAGAGTTACAATGTTAAAATCATCATTGTTCAAGACAAGCTCATTGAAAATTCTATCCTTATTATCCGCAGTAAAATACACTCCGGTTATAACAATCTTATCATTATCTCCGGTTCTGTAGGATGTCCAGAAATCATTAAAAGTTTTTAAATTATCGGGTACAACCTCAAGATTGTAAAAAAACGAATCCTCATCGTGATTTCCCTTAAGATAATAAAAATCAACATCCGGATTATCTGTAATCGCC
>CALGGL010000154.1 GCA_937915975.1 uncultured Lachnospiraceae bacterium
CATAGTTCCCATCGGCGGATAACCCATAGTCTGACCTGGCATAGTTTCCATCGGCGGATAACCATAATAACCTGCATAACCGATATATGAACTCTCTTTTTCCATGAAATAGATATATAAACCTGTCAAAGAAAGAATTCCCACCCAGATTAAATTTTCACCAAATCCATTAATAACAAGTGAATCGGTACCATCTGATTTTGAACTGAAAAAAATCACTCTGCAAAGCACACCACCAAGATAAATAAGCACTGGAATAAAAATCTTTATATCAAATCTTTGCCCCTCGTCTGATTTTTTGCAATATAGTCCCATAACAACAATCGAACCATACATAAGAGCATACGTAAGAAATCCACCCACAGTAAAATTCGATCCGAGCCTTGATAAAGAGCCTAACAATGATTTAAGATAAACAACTACCGCAACAACAATCGCTGTTGCAAAAACAGCATACACAATAGTAAAGATTCCATACTTATCAAGCTTACGAATAACTAATATATACGCACAAGCAAATGAAATTACAGCAAGACATACCATGATAAAAATCTCAAACTGCAATATTTTAGCCGCTTTATCTTCGCTGCCATAGCCATAACGCCTTACAGATTCCTTGTATTCTTTGATAACTTTTGTATTATCAACTATCTCGATAATATGTCTTATAGCTACTACAATCCACAGTATTGCTGCCGCAAATCTTGTTATGTCACTTTTTTTATACATATGACCGCATCTCCTTTGTACATGATTGTTATTCTGCCTTATGATTATAATACATAGACCAGTAATTTACGCCGTCTATATTTTTTAGTTGCATCTTGGCTTCGTATGTTTCTATTTCTTCTTCAAAACCGTACTCAGGATCCGGAACTTTATTATATGTTATATAATAAAATGTACCATCCGTTTTAACTGTTTTTATTTCAAACAAGTCTCCCATCCAGCCTATTCCGCCAATCATAAAATACAAACGACCGTTTTCTATATAACTCTCATTTTCATCAAGAAGTTTATTTAAAAGAACATCATAATCCACTTCTTTTACATTAAAAATATTGACAGCAACCCACTTAAGTCCCTCAAGTGATACGTGATTATATCCCATATTGTGCCATGGTGAATTTTCATCTGACATATATCCACGAGGATCTTCCACTTCACCCCATACAGTTTCAATGTCATATAAAGGATATAAGCCTTGTCTGTCAACGCAGATAAAAGGAGAAATAAGATAATACAATATATCAAAATCTCCGCTTAATACTTCCTCGCTGTCATAATAACGTTCATAATTACCATCTCTGTATATATCCAAACAATCAAAAAAATGTACTAACGCATCATACTCGGGTATATCCGATACGGATATCTCCCATGGTTCTTTCGGTACATCATCTTCATCAAAGATATCAGCGCCATCATCTATATCCTGATTAGGTTCTTCAGCAGCACCTCTTGCTTCAGTCATCTGATCATAATCCTCCGTTGTCATCCTGCTCTCCACTTTGAAAAGCAAAGAATCGGGTAATCCCCACTTGGTCATATAGCTGTTTAACCTTTCTTTTGAGCCATATATAGTTATGGTCGTAAACATATAACCATCTCTTGAATAGCAATAATCTACCTTTACAAGGAAATCATTTGTGCTGCCTATATATTCACCGTTTTTATTCATACCGGTAAGCTTGCTGATTTCTTTTGCAAATAAAAGTCTTGACTTTAACAAATCATCTATATTATTTACTTTTAAAGGCGAATTATCAAATGCATCCTTTATAGCCTGCCTGTTGTCCTCTTTACTTCCCTTGAAAAAGCCTGAATAAAAAATATCCGGAAATGCTATTCCAGCAGAATAATCAAGCCCTTCAAAACCATCTTTTAGGAAATTATCATAATCCGACTCAATTCCATCAAGAGTTATCTCTCCGTTTTTATCATACAACTTACTGTAACAGTTATAACCATCACAATAATAACCTGCTTTTTCAAGCTCGTCAGATGTAGATTTAGCACTTGTACCATCAGCAAATTTAAAATTAGCATTTTTATAAAAACATATACTGATAGCGCCATTATGTATAACCGAATCATTACCCAGATTAATCATCGGTTTTCTAACCACTACATCCGGCTGTTCATTTCCTTCTCCCTGTGAAGAAGATACAAGCTCTCCATCCTTATAGTAATCATATGTAGGGTTTATATCATTTGACATAAATATAATCCCATCCTTAAGCTTACTTAAGTTTGATAATCCATCCTCATAAGTTATATCACAGCGTGTTCCGTTTACAGTAACATATGAACCGCTGCTCTTTTTTCCTTTAATAAAATGTATAGCTAAAAATGTACCGATACCTATAACAGCAAGCACACATACAGCAATCCAAACCTTCGCCCATGTTGGAAGCTTCTTTTTAGAAGTTTTTTTTGACTTACCACTATCAGCACTTGAAGGCTGTGACTCCGGTATATAATTTTGCTGATACTGCTGCTCATAGTCAGGTTGTGCACTTGCTTGATACTGCTGCACGTAATCCGACTGTGCATTCTGTTCGCTCATCTGTGGTACGATAAGCTTGGTTCCACATACATTACAAAATTTACTTCCATCAGGAAGATTTGCCCCACACTCATTACAAAACATTATTATTTCCTCCGTCAAAATTTAAACGATGACAGGTTAAGTGTTCCTAAACCTTTTCATTTTTTTCACTTAATGATTTTGTATAGATTCGCCGGAATAATCAGCCGAAGTATACTGCTGTTCCAAATGATATTTGCCGTCATATGAATTTAAGAATATTGCATACTCTCCCGTACGGCTTTTTATCTTATAATCCCAGTCATATTCGGTATTCTGCATTGTATCTTCAACATACCAGTACATATCATAATCGCCAAATTTATTTATAGCATCAGTTAGCAACTCCGAAGGAATTACATTTTCGCTAATCTCATATCCGTATCTTATACCTACTAAAATGTTATTCTCGAAATAAAGCACATAATTATTGCCATCTGAATACACATAATTAAGATAATCCAAAGGAACATCCGACCATTCCCAATACTCTTTTGCAGGCAGTGAATTATTTAAATATGAATTTAATTCGTCATAAGACATACCAAAAAGACTACTGTCCACTGTAAGTATACCGTTTACTACTCCAAATGAACCACCTTTATCAGTATTTGCTTCCTGAGTAGTTGATGCTTCGGATACACTTTCTTCGCTAGTGGAATCGGCTACCTGTGTTGTAGACTGCTCGGTTACAGTTGTATCCGTTTTATTACCATCCGTACCGCCTGCTACACTCTCTGTTGTCGTACCGGAAGTTTTATCCTTATCATCCTTTTTAAACGGATTTAAAACAATTAAAACTATTGCCACTGCAACAAGAATTGTCGCAAATATGCTTATACCTATTATCAACCCTTTATTTCCTGATTTGGACGCATTCTGTTTTTTTACATTCAAATCATCATCTGTCGGCTTTTTTAGTTCGACAAACTGTGTATTATCCTCATATACCTGCGGACTCATACCGTTATATACCGGCTGCGTCTGATTATCATATACCGGCTGCGTCTGATTATCATATACCGGTTGTGTCTGATTATCATATACCGGTTGTGTCTGATTATCATATACCGGTTGTGTCTGAT
>CALGGL010000155.1 GCA_937915975.1 uncultured Lachnospiraceae bacterium
GCAAACGGGCATGAGAACCTGAATGCCAGGACAATTTCGGAATATCTGGGTTGCTCGACTCAGCCGGTACTGTACAGCTTCAAGACGGTGGATGAGATCAGGGAAGCTGCTTATGAGATTGCGGACGGATACCATACGGAGTTCATAATGCCAAAGGATACGGATGAAAATCCGATGCTGGCTCTGGGGCTTAATTATGTACGCTTCGGTCAGGAAGAGAAGAACCTGTTCCGCTTTTTGTTCCAGACGGATAAGTTTGGAGGAAAGGATGTAGCAGTTCTTATGGCTGATCCTGGACTCTCGGAGATCATGGAAATCATGGCGGCAGGCCTTAAGGTAGATATAGAGCAGGCAAAAGAGATGTTCCTGACATTCTTCTGCGTGGCTCATGGAATGGCAAGTCTGCTTGCCAATAATTCCATGAATTATGATGAGGAAAAGGCAGATAAGCTTTTGGCAAAATTATTTAACGGAGTGATTTTAGCGAGAGATAAAAAATGACAGGTATGTGACATGCTATGAGAGAGGGAGAATAATATGAAAAAGTTATATGAAAAAAGTGAAATCTGGTTTGCGGTAATGTGGATAATTATATATGTGGTTGTTTGCGGTAATCTTAGGAATCTGGGAGATGACAGCCCTTATATGATGCTTGGACTGATTGTGATATCGGTGTTAATGTTTGCATTTGTAAAAGCAAATCATCTTGAAGAAAAGTATGGGCTTAATCATTGGTCAAAGAATTTCAAAGCGATGTTATTTTTGATACCTCTTTGGATTATAACTACCGGTAATCTATGGGGAGGAATTGAGGCAGAATATGAGGGTGCAGGTCTTATCTTTGCTGTTGTTTCAATGGCTCTTGTTGGATTTGCGGAGGAGCTTATATTCAGAGGCTTTTTATTTAAGGCGATGCTTAAGGACGGCAAGCCTATAGTTGCAATTATCGTTTCATCCGTAACCTTTGGAATGGGACATATAGTGAATCTGCTTACAGGACATTTCGGTCTTGAAACATTTGTACAAATGTTTTATGCAGTAGCCATAGGTTTTATAATGACATATGTATTTTACATAGGAAAAAGTCTTATCCCTTGTATTATATCTCACAGCCTGATAGATGTATTTTCAAAATTTAATCGTGGTAATGAATTGGCAGAATGGATATATATTGGTGTGGTAATTGTGACATCAGTAGTCTACTGCATATATCTTAGCAGGATTAAGAAGGATGAATAAGATAAATAATTGAGAGTCTGTCCGGATAATAATTATACTTCAGTTTTCATTTTCTGTTCTATTAATTCAGTCAGGCTCTCGAAGTATTCGCCTCGCCATCTTTCTGCTTTGACATAATCATATATTTCTCTATAAAATCCCAAATCATATAGCAGTTTGCATGTATAATAATGCATTACTATATCATTTGTATGCTTTTGGATTTCTCCGTTTAAGAGTGATTTTATAAATTCATCCTTGGAGTTTATAGTATTTAAGAAAGCAGTTGCTTCCCGCAAAGCGGTAATTATTATCTTTCTAAATTCTTCTATGTCAGTTTCTGGGGTAAGGGTATATATACCATTAAGATAAGATGTTCTATTGCGAAACTGACAATCATATTCTTTAAAGGTTTTATTGATAGAATTTCCGACTTCTATATATAAACCATAGTTAATATAGAATGTTACTTCATCTTGAGTATTCCATTTGGATTTTTGAAAATTAATAATTTTTCCAAGCCCATTATCGCTTATATATCTGTAATTTGAACCTTGTTTTTTCCATTTCAAAGGTTTGAATAATTCATTAAAAATATCTGATAATAATTTTTTAAATAATTCCTGCATAATAAAATCCTCAATTAAATAATCATAGTTTGTTCTTTTTACGATTCATTCACCAGCTTGCCGGTCATATGCTCTATGGTCAGTTCAAAGCATTGAACCCTGGGCAGTGCATTGGTAAGTTCTTTTTTCAGGTATTCTTCATCATCGGTGAACTTTTGGCAAAGCTTTGTGCAGATTTCTCTTGCTTTGTCATAATCGCTTATAAGCTTGATTCTTCCAAATACTATAACGCTGTTTATATTAAGTGCCCATTCGCCTTCTTTTCTGTAGCCTTTATCATACACACAAAAGCTCACCTTATCGCAGGCTTTTATGGCATCAATTTTGTGCCCTTCCTTTGCACCGTGAAAATAAATCTTATTATCCTCTTCCGAATAATAATGGCTTATCGGAATACCGTAAGGATAACCGTCGTCACCTATCATTGACAGTACGCCTCTTGGTTCATCCTTAAGAATCCTTATACATTCTTCTTTAGTTATCTGCTGTTTAAAACGTCTCATTTCCCTAAACATATCATCACCCTGTGTAGTTTATTTTATAGCCTTATTTTATTTCTTTGATATGGTTTATGTCAAATATTAATTGAGTAAATTATTTTTATTTTCTATTGCAGTATATGAGTTTCCTTTTAATCTTGCACATGGTTGAATATTTGGTGTCTTTCCTTGACATAAGCTGCCTAGGGAAATAAAATAATGCTATATATCTAACAAGAGGAGTTTATAAAAATGGAAAATATAAAGACAGTAATTATTCATGGACAGAATCATAAAGGCTCGACCTATCATATAGCGCATGAATTGGCAGAGAAAATATCGGATATTAAAAAGAAAGTATTACCGATTATTTTATCACTATCGCTTGGATTATCTCTTGCAGCATGCGGAAAAAACAATAATACAGATGATGAAAAAGGCACAGCAGAGATTGGCAGCGAAGAAACCTATGTGTCACAGGATGATACATCTTTAGATGCGACGGAAGAAGTAACGGAAGATACAGGTTCGTTAAATGATTATAAATATATGCAGTATGCTGATATGACGGCAGAGGAGATAGTAAATTCGCTTACGCTTGAACAAAAGGCTTTTCAGATGGTTCAGCCGGCATGTTATATGACAAGTCTTAAAGCTATGAAAGAAAATTGCTATGGAAGCGTCCTTTCAAGAGATAATTATTATAATTATGAACAGTGGCAGGAGTATATTGACAACTTCCAGCAGATGGCAATTTCATCTGAAGCAGGTGTGCCGTTTATTTATGGTCAGGATGATGTTCATGGAGTAAATTATGCAGTTGATACCGTAATATTTCCACATAATATAGGAATGGGTGCGGCAAATGATGAGGAGCTTATGTATCAGGTGGGGCTTATAACTGCCGACGAGGCGAAGTTATGTCATATGCTTTGGAATTTCTCACCTTGTGTAGCACAGTCGGTTGATCCAAGATGGGGCAGAACCTATGAAAGCTATGGTTCTGATATAGAAACCATAACAAAGTTAAGTACTGCTTATACAAAGGGCGTACAGGATGGTGGAGTTATAGCATGTACCAAGCATTTCTTTGCAGAGGGAAATGTGTTGTATGGAACCGGCGAGGATTCGGATGTTGACAGACTTATAGACAGAGGAGACGCGGTTCTTACCGATGAGCAGATTGATGAATTGCTTTCTGTCTATAAGGCGCAGATAGATGCCGGAGTCAAGACCATAATGATAAGCCACTCATCCTTAAACGGAGTTAAGATGCATGAAAATAAAGAATATATAGATATTCTTAAAAATGATTATGGCTTCGAGGGTTTTATAGTAAGTGATTGGAATTCGGTACAGAATACCTCTCCTGAAACATATTATGAGCAGGTGGTTACAGCTGTAAATTCAGGCATTGATATGCTTATGGAGGTAGACCGTTATGATGAGGCTGCAGGAATAATTGTTGAAGCGGTTGGAAACGGCGACATATCCGAAGAAAGAGTGGATGATGCAGTAAGGAGAATAATTCAGGTTAAAAAGGATATAGGAATAATTGAAGATCCGTTTTGTGATAATATGGAAACCGTTCAGGATGAAACCGGTTCCGAGCAGTATAGAGTTATTGCTGAAAAGGCAGTAGAGGAAAGTTTGGTGCTCATAAAAAATGAGGGAGAAGTGCTTCCGTTTAAGAGCGGAACCAGTGTCTATATAATGGGTCCAGCAGCAAATAATGATGTATCACAATGTGGCGGATGGACTATGGACTGGAACGAAAGCTACCTTGAGGATATACCTGGATTAACAACCATAAGAGAAGGCTTCGAGCAGAAAGCGGATGAATATGGAATAAATGTAATAACTAAAGAAGCAGATGCTGAAAAAGCCGATGTTATTCTTCTGGTAGTGGGCGAACAGGCTTATGCAGAATGGAATGGTGATGCAGAAGATATCGACTTATGTGGTCCGCTCGGTCTTTCAGGCAACGCATCATCAATTGAAAAAGCTAAAAAGTATGGTAAGCCTATTGTTACATGTATCGTTGCAGGAAGAAATGTATTTATAGATGATTATATCGATGACTGGGATGGTGTAGTAATGTGCTATCTTCCGGGCTCTGAAGGACAGGGTGTGGCAAATGTACTATGTGGCAACAGCAATTTTACAGGCAGACTTCCAAGCCCATGGTATAGTTCCGTAGAACAAATTGAATCCGGAAATGCATGGCTTGAAAGAGGCTACGGACTTACATATTAAAATACTTTAGTTAAGAGACGGTTCCCGGATTTACATTTTTGGTGCTAAGCATAGCGTGAGCGTTAGCGAGCTATGCGTGTACCATAAAATGTAAATCCGGGAACCGCCTTTGTTGATTTTATGTTATAGCTTAATTCTATAACCCGTCATATTATTTAAGAATTATGCAAAATTCAATGATTATAATATAATAACCACAACAGGAGAGAATTGAATTCGTATATGAAAAGAGGGTGGTTATTATGAAACAGATTCTTTGCTTTGGTGATTCAAATACATACGGATATATCCCTGAAACCGGGAAAAGATATCCTTGGGGAGTAAGATGGACAAGTATATTAAATGAAAAGCTTGGCCTTGAAGATTACAGAGTTATAGAAGAAGGTTTATGTGGAAGAACCACAATATTTGAGGATCCTTTAAGAGAAGGAAGACGTGGTACAAAGCTTCTTCCGGTACTTTTGGAAACTCATAATAATCCGGATATAATAGTTGTTATGCTTGGAACAAATGATTGCAAGACAGTATATAGCGCGACTCCCGAGATAATAGGAAAGGGAGTAAAGAGGCTTCTCACACAGATAAGAAATTTATCAGAAGAAAGTAAGGTTTTACTTATATCACCGATTCATCTTGGAGAAAGAGTCTGGGAGGATAATTATGATACTGAGTTTTCACCGAAATCTGTGGAGGTTTCAAAAGAGCTTGCAAATGTATATAGCAGAATAAGCAGGGAAGAAAACATTTACTACCTTGATGCATCAAAATATTCATCTCCGAGCGAAACCGATCAGGAGCATATGGATGAAAACGGACATAAGGCACTCGCACAGGCGGTGCTTACCAAGATAAAGGAAATAGAGGCTGCATAGAGCGGTCTCTTTTTTATGGGCAAAATAAGAAATTGATGTTATAATCAAAAAAGCAAATGTAAGAAGATTTGGAACCATCTGCAAGGTATAGGGAGAAGAATGTTAAAACGAGGAATATGATAATGATTGAAATTGAAAAAGAGCATCTGGAAGAATTATATTATTGGCGAAAAAGTGCGTTAGAGAAAACAAATGAAACAGACAGGGAATACCACAGACATATGATCTATGGTTGGTACGTAGGAAATTATCCGGAAGATGATGTGCTGTTGACTAAACTGGAAGATGCGTATAAGAATAAAGATTATGCTTTGATGCAACAAATCTTTTTCACATACAATAAAAGAACATTGTCTTGGTATCTCGGAAGTGGTTATGATCACTGCTCGTTAGTTTACGGTGTGATTCCGTACCTATGTTGTGCTGATTATGATGAGATTTATAGAGCTTTTCCGGAAAACTTGCCATTAGCCGCAAATGGACATTCTATGCTTGTAAATGCCACCGCTCTTTTACAATGTATTTTATATAAGGGTAATTATGATAGTAAAAAGGTTATAATGAAGGCTGAAAAGTATATAATATCTAAACAACCAAGATGGGATAGAGCCTATGTAGCTTGTTTTTTGGCAATTCTTACAGAAGATGATAAGATGCTCTCAGAAAG
>CALGGL010000156.1 GCA_937915975.1 uncultured Lachnospiraceae bacterium
AGCTCGATCCATTCGGTTGCGGAAAAACAACTTTTTTCTGCTTCGTTGATAATGTCTTTATTTAATTCTATCTCCACATTTTTTGGTATTGTAAACATATCATAGGTTGCACCTATACAATCAGTCAGTAAATGAGGCTGTGCATCGTGGTATATCTTAAGCTCATCATCTGAAAAAGCACTTTTAAAGCCTATGAGCAGGTGCCCGCCGCATTTTACATATTCTTTTATGCCAAGGAGAACTTCATCAGAAGCCGAGTAAAGCGCAGGAACGATTAAAAGCTTATAATCGTTTATTTTATTGGTGCATATATCCTCCTTGTATAATAAATCATATTCGATATTCATTTCATGACAGCTGTCGGCAAACCATCTTAAAATTGCATTGTAGTCAAGATTTTCACTTATAGGAAATTCATCAAGTCCCGTAAGACTGGCATTGTCTGCAAGAATTCCCACAGACGGATTTTTCTTTAGGTTCTTAAGCTTTGGTTCAAGCTTCATGTGTTCAAGTCTGAAGCTTTTTATCTCATTATAGGTTGCGTGAGGAGTAAGGTCATGGCTTAATACTCCCTTCCAATACGATTCAATTGCGTTATGTATGGAATGCCAGTTCCAATACATTACGCTGCTTGCACCATTTGCTATATGACTGTATGCAGAAAGGCGCAGTTGCCCCGGATATGCGAGCCATTCGACATTACCCTGAGCTTCTGTTTCAAGAACTAGATAATTATCCTTTTTAAGAGAACGTGCTACTGCACCTCCAAAGGTTATGGTGGAACCGTCAAGGTAATCCTGCATACGGTGATATATATCACAGCCTGCGATATCCATGCATTTTGCTGCTTCGTACTGATTTACTTCAGGCTGTATGCCTACCGAGTAGCCGCACCATGAATAATCAAAGTTGTGAGTTATAAATTGCCCATCTCTCATATATTCACGAACGATTTCTGCCTGCCAGGATAAAAATTCGGTGATGCAGTCACGAAGAAACCTTTTGTATGCTGCAGAAAGGCTTCCGTTTATGGTACCTCTTATATCGGGAAAATCCTCCCATGAGGATATACGGTTGCTCCAGTAATCAAGACCGAATTCTCGGTTGAATTCTTCTATATCGGGATATTTTTTCATAAGCTGTGCAATGAAAAGATTTTGGGTTGCCTCGGAGGCAGCACCGGCGGAACGTGTTTCGTTGTCAAGCTGAAAGCCTATAACCTGAGGGTTATCCTTTACTTCCTCCATAAGCTTTCTGATTATCCTCTCGGCATATCTTCGGTAATCGGGGTTTGTTATATCAAAGAGCTGCCTGTGACCGTAAAGCTCATGTCCGTTTTTTCCGTAAGCCATTATATCGGGATATTTCTTTGCAAGCCATGAAGGAATTGCATAGGTAGGAGTTCCGATTATTACCTTCAAATCGTATTTTTCGGCACATAAAAGCATATGCCTGAGGTGGGAAAAATCAAAAATCCCATCACTTGGCTCCCAGGTGCTCCAGGTGGATTCGGCAATTCTTATAACATTCATTCCGGCTTCTTTCATAAGCTTAAAGTCGGTTTCGGTCCGTTCGTACGGCATATATTCCTCATAATATGCAGCTCCGAATAAAAAATTATCAATCCTCATACAATACCTCCGTTATATGTTTGTCAAATAATTGTTTTTTGCTCTTGACAGGTTGCGCAACAAGTGATAGTCTATGTTTGAACAACCGATTGCGCAAAGTATAACATAATAATTTTTCTTTGTAAAGTAATTAGTTGTTATTTTGATTATTTTTGTTTTTTGAAAGGTTCTGTTCTATTTAGAAAGACTGAGAGGGAAATTAAGAAAAATGGGAGAAATAAGCAGTAATATTACTATTTCCGATATCGCTGAAGCACTTAACATATCCAAGACCACAGTATCAAGAGCTATATCCGGAAAGGGAAGAATCGGTAACGAAACCAGAACAAAGGTGTTAAAATTTATCGAAGAAAATAATTATGTTCCCAATCCTATGGCAAAGGGACTTGCGCAATCAAGGACATATAATATCTGCTGGGTAATGCCGGCGGATTCGATTGCGGCTGAGCTTCCTTTCTTCCAAAGGTGCATGATGGGTGTCGCAGAGGTTACGGGTGGTTTTAATTATGATATATTGTTATCTCTTGTGTATGAGGATAATATCTCGCAGCTTGAGAGAATAATAACCAACAAAAAGGTTGACGGAGCGATTCTCGGAAGAACCCTGGTAAATGATTTAAGCGTGGATTTTTTAAAGAAAAGCAATATTCCTTTTGTGGTAATCGGAAGTACCGAGGTAAAGGGTGTAACTCAGGTTGACAATGACCATATAAGAGCCTGTAAGGAGCTTACGGCAATTCTTGTTATGAAAGGGGCAAGCAAGATTGCGCTCATAGGAGGAAGTCTCAATCATATAGTAAACAGAACCAGACTTGAAGGATATAAGCAGGGACTTTCGGAACAGGGAATTAAGCCGAATGACAAGCTCATATATGTGGGTAACGAGGATTCCGGAAGTCTGGAACGTGCGGTGGATGATGCTTTAAGAAACGGAGCCGAATGCCTTCTTTGTATGGATGACGGAATCTGCGTAAATGTTTTAAGTAAGCTTAAAAAGGACGGTATAGATGTTCCCGGAAGAATTAAGGTTGCATCCTTTTATAACAGTGCCGTGCTTGAGAATAATCAGCCTGCGATTACTACATTAAGCTATGATCCCAAGGAGCTTGGTGCAATAGCCTGCAAGGTTCTCTACGACAAGATAAACGGAAACGAGGTTCCGGAGAGAACGCTTCTTAATTATGAAGTACTTCTTAAAAACTCGACTCAATAGATAAGGAAACATATTTTGAATATCCGATGCATATAATTGTTAAGCCCTAAAAAATAATGATAAAAATTTTAAATTAGGCTTGACAGAGCCGGAAACTTATTGTATACTCACATTATGAACAACCGGTTGCGCATAAAAGTTGCGCGGACGGCATTCGGAAAACAAAATAAACATAAAACAATTTCAACATGGGAATAATCCCAAGGGAGGTAAAAGAATGAAAAAAAGATTATTAGCGTTGGCTATGGCAACAACCTTAGTTGCCGGATGTTTAACAGGCTGTGGTAAGGATGAAAAGAAGAATGATTCTTCTTCATCAGGAGCAGCAAGCTCAAGCAGCGGAGTAAATCAGGAAGCAATCGACAATCTTATCTCTGCTACGGAAGGAACAGTTTCACTTACAGTTTGGGCATCAGAAGAGGATCAGGACTTTACACAGGGACTTATAGATGAATTCGTTAAGCAGTATCCTGATGTTAAGTTTGACATTAAGCTCGGTGCCTGCTCAGAGGCAGATGCAAAGGATACGGTATTAACCGATATTGAGGCAGCAGCAGATGTATTTACATTCGCAGATGACCAGATGAACGAGCTTGTAAATGCAGGCGCACTTCAGGAGGTTGTAAGCACTTATACTTATGATGTTAAGGGTGAGACCTTAGCAGGTGCAGTTGAGGCAGCTTCTATGGACGGAAAGCTTTACGCTTATCCAATGACAGCAGATAACGGATACTTCTTATACTATGATTCATCAGTATTCTCAGAGTCAGATGTTGAGTCACTCGACAAGATGCTTGAGGTAGCCGGAAAGGCAAACAAGAAAGTAGCTATGGAAGTTTCAGGTGCTTGGTACAACTACTCATTCTTCAAGGGTGCAGGATATGATGTAACACTTAATGATGACGGTGTAACAAATACATGTAACTGGAATGCAGACGGAGCAACTGATGTAGCTCAGGCAATTATTGACATAGGAAAGTCAGACGCATTCTTAAATGCAAATGATGCAGATATCGTAACAGGCGTAGCAGAAGGCAAGATCGCAGCAGCAGTAAGTGGTACTTGGAATGCAGATACAATTAAGGCAGCATGGGGAGATAACTATGCAGCAACTAAGCTTCCTACTTATACAGTAGCAGGTAAGCAGGTTCAGATGGCATCTTTCTCAGGATACAAGTTAATCGGTGTTAATTCACATTCAAAGAACGTTGGTTGGGCAATGATACTTGCTGAGTTCTTAACTAACGAAGAAAATCAGGTAGCAAGATTTAATGCAAGAAGCCTTGGCCCTGCAAATGCAAAGGCAGCAGCTTCAAGCGATGTACAGTCAAATCCTGCAATTGCAGCACTTGCAAAGCAGGCTGATTATGCAGTACCACAGAGAGTTGGCGGAAATTATTGGGAGCCTGCAAATACAC
>CALGGL010000157.1 GCA_937915975.1 uncultured Lachnospiraceae bacterium
ATGCGAAGAATTTCTCCGGAGGTATGAAGCGAAGGCTTAATATAGCTTGTGCCATAGGACATCATCCGGATTTGCTCATCTTTGATGAACCGACAGTTGGTATCGATCCGCAGTCCAGAAACTTTATCCTGGAGAAGATAAAGGAGTCCAATAAAAACGGAGCAACCGTTATATATACAAGTCATTATATGGAAGAGGTTGAGGCTATCTGCAGCCGCATAGCGATTATGGATAACGGAAGAGTGATAGCAAGCGGAACAAGCGAGGAGCTAAAGAAGCTTGTGGTTGATGATGTGGAGTCCATAACACTTGAGGAAGTGTTCCTTACCATTACAGGAAAGAAATTGAGGGATTATTAAATGATACGATATCTTATTAAAAATAATTTCAAAATAATGATGCGAAGTGGTGTAAACATTCTTCTTTATATCGTATGTCCTGTGCTTGTATCAGCAGTGCTTATAAGTGCTTTTTCATCGCTTATGGAAAACTACAAGCCGGACGAAGACTTTATGGCTAAGTACGGAGCTATCGAAACCAACTTCGCTGAACAAGCAAACGACGAACAAGCGAACTTCACAGACCAAGTCGAAGATGCTGACCAAACAAACGGAATGACAAACTCATTTAATATAGCTGCAATCAACATCGAGCACCCATACTTTGTTCCGGCGATTGATTCGACGGACTACTACGGGATAATCGAGGTAGTGTACTTCGGATGGTGCGCCATAGTATGTATATCCGGTCTTTTATCCAGCGAGAAAAAGAACAGGATAAATGACAAGCTTTATGTTTCCAATCTGTCGGTAACGCAAATCTACCTTGCCAGACTCATACCGCTTTCAATTACCTGTGCACTCGGCGTATCGATTGCGGCAGTTATAGGTATGGTATTTATGGGAGTTCATTGGGGCAATTTGCTGCTGTCCGCTATCGTGGTTATTCTTATGATATTTGCGGCATCGGCATTTGAAATGATGTTATATGAGATAACAAACAGTATGCTGGTTACTATTATTGTTTCCTTTGCCATAGTCTGGATTTGGGGATTTTTTGGAGGAAGCTTTGAGACCTATATGTTTTCACCGCATTCGATGACTCTTAAGAACATTGATCCCATATATCACGGAAATCGGGCGTTGGTGGAGCTTTCGTGTATGGGACACAGTGATTACGTGTTAAGCTCGGTTATATATTCAGTGATTATGATAGTTGTTTGTTCGCTGGTGGCAGTGCTTGCAGGAAATGTCAGAAGGAGGAAGGGCGCATGAGTACGATTATTAAGTCAACTTTAAAGCTTACACTTAGAAATAAGGGCTTCTGGTTTTTCCTTATAATAACACCTTTGTTATCGGTACTGATTTTAAATATTAATCAGGATAATAATCTTGCATATTATTCCAAGGATGATGCTCCTAATATAAGCGAGCTTTCGAATTTAGACGATAAGGTCGCCTACTATCGGGGCGGAGGAGAGTATGTTATAAAGGTCTATGATGCGTGTCAGAGTGAGCTTTCGGAATATCTGCTTAATAAGCTTGCTGAAAATAATATGTTTAAGGTATGCAGAGTGAAGGCAGACGGTCTTAGCAAGGAAGAGGCTGATAAATGTGCGGAAAATGACGGTATAAATGACCGAATGGGTGCAGCCTTATATCTCGATGAAAGCTTTGATAAAAAGGCTATTAATAATGAGGACAATGCTATTACTGTTTACATTTTATCCGATGATGAAAGAGAGAAGCTTTTAATATACGAGATTGGACAGTGCCTTGGAAGGATACAGGCTGCCGCAACTATGGATGCCGCACTTCCAAAGGAAGAAGCATCTTTGCCAAAGGATGAATCCGATAACGGACTTACCGCACATCAGATTAGTCAAAAAACATTGATGGGATATGCCTTTGCATTTATGACACTCGGATTTGTATTTTGCGGAATTATAGTTGCACATACCGCGATTAAGGAGCAAAAGGATATGGTTCTAACCAGAATCAAGCTCTCCGGTACCGGAAGCTATGAGTACTTTGCCGCCAAGCTTATAGTCAGCATAATCGTATCTATGATGCTTACGGCAATTCTCGGTATATGTTCATTTTTGGTAGATACCGATGCGATGGGTATGAACCGTTTGGAGTTTATCGGTATGATATTCCTGCTTGGAATCATCTTTTGCTCAATAAGTCTTTTGCTGGGCAGTCTTATGGGAAATGTAATGAGTGCAAATGTTGCGGCATTTACCCTTTGGAGCTTATCGTCTATGCTGGCGGGACTTTACTTCCCGCTTGATTATACGACCAAGGCGATTAAGACATTATCCTATATCATGCCGCAGAAGTGGTTCGTTGACGGCACGGAAATGATATTAACCGATGACAACAAAGCGTTCTTTATGTTATTATGTGTTACAGTAGCATATCTTGTAATTA
This sequence comes from uncultured Lachnospiraceae bacterium, assembly GCA_937915975.1. Lineage (GTDB taxonomy): Bacteria > Bacillota > Clostridia > Lachnospirales > Lachnospiraceae > Coprococcus_C. Next base: position 2,433 of record CALGGL010000157.1, read on the forward strand.
TCATAAGCCTTGGAAGTGTAGGCATAAAATTTAAGAGCAGTGAAGAGTAAATTGCAGCGCAAGGATTAAAGACAGTGATGAGTCCAAGGTAGCTTAAAAATTTAAGATAGTGAAGCGTTAAGCATAGTGTAAAGATAAAGAATAGTTATAGGCGAATTGTCGGGTAGATGAACGAGAGATTAAAGGATAATTATTTTGTATTTGTAAGAATATTATTAATGCTGATTCTTTGTGTGTACGGAATCATGAATATGATGCAGACAACAGGAGTATCTGTGTGGATACTCCTGCTTGTTTCGTTTTATATCGGGGCTATGACCGTAAAGGAAATATTTGACGGCAGGGGCAAGGTGTATTTACTGCTCATAGCGATATTATTTCTGTGCCTTATAATTTACTTCGGAAAATCCACATTTCTTATGCTGGTGTTTTTTACCGTGCTTGAAGCATTTTCGTTATTTCCGAAGATTGATTTTAAGTGGTATTTTCTTCCGATTCTTGGTGCATTTATCGAAAGCCCCTTAGGATGGGGTACGCAGCTTGTTTTAGTAGCGATGATGGTGGTAATATATATTCAGCATAACTTCGTGGTTAAGGATTATAAGAAACGGATGCAGGAGGATGTCAGGGTTGAGCAGAGTCTTAAAAAAGATATGCTTAAGCAGGAGTATGCTTCAAAGGAGGAGCTAAGGAAGGGTATGCTGGTTGCCCAAAATCAGATACTTGAGGAAAGGGCAAATCTATCCCAGACACTTCACGATAAGCTTGGACATAACATCAACGGCTCCGTATATCAGCTTGAGGGTGCGAAGCTTCTTATGGATAAGGATCCGGAAAAGTCAAAGGGTATGATACAGGCGGTTATTGATCAGCTTAGAACCGGTATGGATGAGATAAGAGGCATATTAAGAAAGGAAAGACCAAAGAAAAATAAGCTTGCGATGCTTCAATTATACAAGCTGTGTGAGGATTGTAACGGCAGGGGAGTTGAAGCGGAATTATCAGTGGAAGGAGATACCTCTCTTGTTACTGATGACATCTGGGAGGTAATTCTTGATAATGCCTTTGAAGCCGTTTCCAATTCCATGAAGTATGCCAGATGTAAGCACATAGATATAAAGCTGGTTGTGATGAATAAGGTGGTTCGGTGCAGCATAACGGATGATGGCGTAGGCTGTGTCAAGATGACTGACGGAATGGGAATATCCGGAATGAGGCAGAGAGTTCGGGCGGTAAACGGCAGTCTCGGATTTGAAACAGAAGCAGGCTTTACAGTAACGATGATTCTTCCGATTACTAAATAATAGAATTAAATTTAGGCGATGAACAGCACATATAAACGTTGACGATATGAAGATAAAAATGTAAATTAAAACGAAGATCAAAACGGAGATTTAACATGGATAAGATAAAAGTTATAATTGCAGACGATAGCGATTTTGTTCGTGACGGTATGAAGATAATACTTGATGTGGATGATGAGTTTGATGAAAATATTATCTCCGACAATATAAAGGAAGCTTTGGATTCCGGCGCGGATGTTCTTATGTGGAATTTCGTCATAAAGGTCCCCGAAAAGGATGATATATACAGACCTGTGGGTGGTAGCTTTGGGGGCGGAAGAGAGGAGTTCTTCAGAGATTTTTTTGAAAGAACTCTTGATAACGAAATGTTCAATCCTCCCTGGAATAAGCTGATTAAAAGGGAGTTTCTCATAAACAGCAAAGTTACATTTGCCACAGAGTTCTCTATTTATGAGGATATTCTTTTTTCCTATGAGCTATTCAGGAAAGCTGAGAAGATTTCTGTAGTTGATAAGCCCTATTACACCTATATCATAAAGGATTCA
>CALGGL010000158.1 GCA_937915975.1 uncultured Lachnospiraceae bacterium
CCAATCCCCAATCCCCAATCCCCAATCCCCAATCCCCAATCCCCATGTTTATTTTGTCTTGTTTTATAAATATAAATAATTCATTTTTAGTATATATATATAAAAATAAAAAATAATTATTTTTATAAAAGTTTGATTCTATTTACAACATCCTTTTTTTTTCTCTTCTCCAGTGAATAATTTAGCTCCTTTTATTTCATTATCAACTTGTGGACTTGAACAACATTCCATAATCATATGTGAAACAGTTTCATAAATATTTAAATTTAATTTATTACTGCATTCAAAGTATTTAATATTTAATTTTGAAGCTAATTGTATTGCATCTTCTTTTAGTACTTTTCTTTCTAAATCAATTTTATTTCCAATTAAATATATTATTAAATTTTTATTTTCTTTACTTTTATCAATGATATCATCAACCCATTTTTCGATATTTTCAAAAGAAGCTTGATTATTAATATCAAATAAAAGAAAAATGCCATTAGCTTTTTGATAATAATTAGTAGGTAGGCTTCTGTACCTCTCTTGCCCCGCAGTGTCCCATAAATTAAAATGATATAATTGATTCTTTATTTTTATTAATTTTACTTCTTTATCCATTCCTATTGTGGTCATAAATGCGTCTGAAAATTTATTTTTAAAATATCGCATTAAAAAACTCGATTTACCCGAATGCGAATCACCCAATAAAATACAAGTTATTCTTTTTCCTGGAGTATTTGTAATTATGCTTGTTGAACTTGAATCACTTTCTTCGTCGAATTCTTTTATGTTTTCATAAGGAAATATAATAATATTTTCTTTTTTAAATGAAGAATATATTTTCTGATTTAATTCAGGTATACCACTTTTATCTCTTAATGATATTTCTATTGATTCTAAAAATGTATTTGAGCTAAGATACTCATTTATTATTGCTTCAGTAATTTTTCTATCCTCTATTAAATCGGATTTGTTTAATACTAATATTAATGTTAAATAATTATCATCGTTATTAATTATTTTATATGTTTCCAATCCCTGAATTAATTCTTTTATTATTGTGAAACTATTTTCAGAAGTTAAATCTACTAAAAATAAAGCACATTTACATTCATAAAAAAAAGCTTCTAATAAACTCCTATCATTTATTATATTATTATCTATTCTAATTTCATTAATATCTATATATCCCTCGTCATCATTATCAAAAACTTTTACAATTCTTTGATTTATTATGTCTATAATATGAAAAAATTTATATTAATTTTATTATAGGTACAGATAAAAAAGAAAGCCAATAGAAATAGATATTATAAAATGATAAGTGAGGAGATTGATTAATGAGAGTAGCAGTTATAATGGGCTCAACAAGTGATATGGGTAAGATTGAGCCTGCTGTAGATATACTAAAGGAATACGGAGTAACCGTAGATGTAAGATGCCTTTCTGCACACAGGGCGCATGCCGGTCTTTCGGCATTTATTGAGGAAGCCAATACAAACGGTACTGAGGTGATAATCGCAGCGGCAGGTATGGCGGCAGCACTTCCTGGCGTGGTTGCAAGTATGACAGTACTTCCCGTAATCGGAGTACCTCTTTCGGGTTCTGTACTTGACGGAACAGATGCACTTTATTCCATAGTTCAGATGCCGCCCGGAATTCCTGTTGCAACGGTTGCTATAAACGGAGGAAAGAATGCGGCATATCTTGCATTGGAGATTATGGCAATAAAGTATGAGGAGCTTAAGACAAAGCTTCTTGATTACCGTAAGAAGATGGAAGCGGATGCGATGAAGGCAAATGAAGAGATAATCGCAAAATTTTCATAGATTTTAAATATTTGTTGATTATATCGCCGGCGAAAAAGTGTCGCATGCGACACTTTTTTAGTGGGTTTAAAATAATATCACAGGAGGATAAAATTGAGTAGTTTAAATGACATGCAGCAGGAGGCCTGCTGCTATACGGAAGGACCGCTTCTTATACTTGCGGGAGCAGGAAGCGGAAAAACAAGAGTAATTACACACAGAATCGCATATCTAATAGATGAAAAGAAAGTAAACCCATATAATATTCTTGCCATTACATTTACCAATAAAGCGGCAAATGAGATGAGAGAAAGAGTTGATAATCTTGTTGGCTTTGGTTCCGAAAGTATATGGGTAAGCACCTTTCATTCCATGTGCGTCAGGATTTTAAGAAAGCATATAGATAAGATAGGCGGAACGAGAGATTTTACCATATATGATACGGATGAGCAGAAGGTTGTTATGAAGGAGGTTATAAAATACCTTAATCTGGATCCGAAGCTTTATCCCGAAAGGGCAATGCTTGCAGCCATATCAAAGGCTAAGGAGAATTATATGTCTCCGGATGACTATGAGAAGACGCATGCGGCAAGCTTTCGTGACCAGCAGATAGCTGCCATATACAGAGAGTATCAAAAAAGACTTAAGAGCAACAATGCTCTTGATTTTGATGATCTTATATATCAGACTATATTTTTATTTGAAACTAATCCGGATGCCTTGGCAGAATATCAGGAGAGATTTAAGTACATAATGGTTGATGAGTATCAGGACACAAACCATTCCCAGTTTGTGCTTGTAAAGCAGCTTGCGGCAAAGTACAGAAATTTGTGCGTTGTGGGTGATGATGACCAGAGTATATATAAGTTCAGAGGCGCCAATATTTATAATATCCTTAATTTTGAGGATACATATCCTGATGCAAAGGTGGTCAAGCTGGAGCAGAATTATCGTTCAACTTCAAATATACTTAATGCTGCCAACGCTGTTATAGCAAACAATGAGGGCAGAAAGGATAAGAAGCTTTGGACCGAAAACGATGATGGCGAAAAGGTTACATTTACGAAGTATTCCAATGAATATGACGAGGCGGAAAAAACGGCAATGAAAATTCGTTCCCTTAACAGACAGGGAGTAAGCTTTGATGATATTGCGGTTTTATACAGAACCAACAACCAGTCCCGTGTATTTGAAGAAAAGCTTATATATGAAAATATTCCGTATAAGCTGTACGGAGGAACAAACTTCTATTCACGTAAGGAAATTCGAGATGTAGTAAGTTACCTTAAGATACTTGTTAATCCAAATGATGATACAGCGGTAAAAAGAATTATAAATGTTCCGAAGCGCGGAATAGGTAAAACAACTATGGACAGGGCAGGGGAGCTTGCTGTTCTGAATAACCTCAGTGTTTATGATGTTATTTCTAACGCTGAGAATTATCCCGAGCTCAGCCGGGCGGTTAATAAATTCAAAGATTTTATTGCTATGATAAACGGACTTCGTGAAGCCGAGTCCAGCGGTGATTATTCTTTAGCGGAATTATATGAGCTTATTTTAGAGCATACCGATTACAAAAAGTATCTGAAAGAGGAAAAAGAAAACGCCGACGTACGAATTGAGAATATTGAGGAATTAAAGTCCAATATTATTAAATTCGAGGAAGAATATAAAGAATTTTTGAATTTCACAAAAGGGAG
>CALGGL010000159.1 GCA_937915975.1 uncultured Lachnospiraceae bacterium
CTTCAAATCTTCAAGCTGTAACAAAATCAGCTGTTTCCATAAATCCTCATCCGATTCCCTGCACAGCTCCAGAATGAAAATCATCTGATTCAGTTCAGCCTTTTCTTCTATATGCTCCAGACGTTTGATTGTCCGCTTCTGGACAGCTTCCTATTTCTGCATCTGCATCACCTGTGAATAGTATATCATAGATATTTGAAAATTGCAATAATAAAATCAATTGACTTTTTAAAATATATCATGTATAATAGAGATATAGAATGCTTCTATGCTAAATCAAAATTTATGGGAGACAATATTATGACGAAAACCGAATTTCATAAACATATATCCGAAAGTACAGGAAATGAAAGCAATATATGCCAGATATACGCTTTCAAAAATGGAACAGCAGTATATCATGATGAATGGCACGACTTCAAACCTGATGATGCGGTCAATGTAATGTCAGTCACAAAAAGCGTTATGGCGATTCTTATCGGCATTGCAAAAGACAAGGGCTATATAGAGAGTACTGAACAGAAAGTAATTGATTTCTTTCCTGACTATACTGTGAAGCGTGGAGAAAAAACCATTTATGATGTCACTCTGAAACATCTTTTAACAATGACTGCTCCTTATAAATATCGTTCTGAACCATGGACAAAGGTCTGCACTTCGGAAGACTGGACAAAAGCTGCTTTGGATTTGCTAGGTGGTCGTGCAGGAATTACAGGCGATTTCAAGTATGCTACACTTGGAATACAGATACTTTCAGGTGTAATAGAAAACGCATCAGGTATGAAATGTATTGATTTTGCGAATCAGTATCTGTTCAAACCTCTGGGAATTCCTGAACATCAGATACATGGTGACAGCTCTAAAGAAGACCAGTTTGAATATTTGATGAGCAAAGAACCTAAAAAGAATGAATGGTACTCTGACCCGAAAGATACAGTTACAGCAGGATGGGGGCTTACTCTGTCAGCTTGTGATATGGCGAAAATTGGAGCAATGCTTCTGAATGATGGTGTATACCATGAGAAGAAAATTATTTCAGAAGAATGGATAAAACAGATGACCTCCCCTATTATCGAATTAGGAGAAAAATTCGGAAACATGTATTATGGCTATTTAAGGTACAGATTGGATAAAGAGAAAAACATATTTGCTGCAATCGGTGATGGTGGAAATGTAATATATGCCGATGTTGATAAGAAGATTTCCGTAGGTGTGACCGGTACATTTAAACCACGTATCTTTGACAGGATTGATTTCATAGAAAAGAATGTGATACCTGTATTTGAGGGATAAATACACTATGAAAAAATTAAGAATGATAATCGATATATTGATGGTAGTTCTCCTGCCGCTTCTTATGGCTTATTCCTTAATCGGAGAAAAGCTGCATGAGATTCTCGGAATCTCGATATTTGCACTTTTTATAGCACATCACATCATAAATCGTAAGTGGTGGACAAATCTTTTTAAGGGGAAGTATAATTCGGTAAGGATTCTTAATACGGTTGTGAATCTTTTTCTTGCTATTTTCATGATTTTACAGCCGATAAGCGGAATCCTTATGTCGAAGTACATTTTGAAAAATGTAATGATAAGCGGTACTGCAAGCACTATGCGAAAGATTCATATGACACTCGCATACTGGGGATTTATAATGCTTAGCTTTCATCTGGGGCTTCACATCAAAGCAATGAGCGCAAAAATAAGCAAGCATATGCATAAGGCTGTAAGAATAATAATTACAGTGCTCTTTTTACTGATAGCAGCATACGGAGTGTATGCGTTTAAGAAAAGGGGATTGGGAGATTATCTTATGATGAAGGTGATGTTTGCCTTCTTCGATTATAAGGAATCAAAGGTAAAATTTCTTCTGGATTACGCAGCTATTATGGTACTCTTTGGTGAACTGGCTTACCTGATACAGAGCGGTCTGCTTTTGATTGAAAGAAAAAAGAAATAAGTGTGTCACGGGGGGAGCCTTGTCACACTGCACGAGATAAAAAGCTTGAAAGTCTTTTAAGGATTTTCAAGCTTTTTTATAATAAAAATACAATTGATTGACAAAACGATATTGACAATAATAATGATTGATATTATAATAATGACAATGTGAATGTGACAAAAACAAGTAGAGGCGAGTAAAGTATATGGGAAAGATAGACGCAAGAACGAAAAAGTATTTAAGCGATAATAAAAGATTTGCTGATATTGTCAATTATTATATTTATGACGGAGAGCAGATGGTAAAACCGGATGATTTACATGAGATGGATACAAATGAGATTACATTTCCATATGGTGAAGGTGATAATGATTCATCCGACATAATACAGAAATATCGGGATATATTAAAAGGGGCATGTGTAATGACTGATGATGAGGTAACATACTTAATTATAGGCATGGAAAATCAATCTGAGGTTCAGTATGCTATGCCTGTTAAGGATATGCTGTATGATGCGGAGCAGTATGCTAAACAGGTTTCGGCAATTGCCAAAAGACATAGAAGTGATAAAAGGCACAATAAGAAAATTACAAGTGGAGAGTTTCTTAGTGGATTTTATAAGGATGACAGACTTGTACCTGTAGTTACAATAGTTGTATTTTGGTCTGCTGATGAATGGGATGGTCCGATGGACTTACATTCTATGATGGGAACCCAAAATGCTAATATACTAAAATTTATTCCTAATTATAAAATTAATCTGCTATCACCATATAATATTAAGGATAATGAATTTGACAAGTTTAAATCATCTTTGGCTGAAGTGTTAAAATACATAAAGTACTCAAATGATGAGAATGCATTGAAAAATGTATTGGAAAATGATAAAGTATATGAAAACATTGATAGAGAAACAGCAGAACTTATAAGGGATGTTACGGGATCGAATTTAAAGTTTGAGGATGGAAAGGAGCAGATTAATATGTGTAAAGCAACTGAAGCGATGGAAAGGAGAGCTGCAGAAAATAGAGCAAAGGAAATTGCGAAAGCTTTTTTAGAGATGGGTAATAATACATACGAAGAAATCTCTAAAGCGACAAAACTTTCAATAGAGGAGATAAAAGAACTTGAAGAGATGGCAGTAAATTAATATGACTATTATTGAAAACGAAAAAGTAAATAGTATAAGTGTTCGAACCGCTTATAGGTATAAGAAATACTATGATGCACTTCATAAAAAAGCTGAATAATTGCTTAAATATTCAAAAATTATGTGATGTGTTTAATTCAAAATGATTTTATTCAAATCAATTTGAATTAAATTGAGCATATTATGTTGTTAACAATAGATGACCTGTATAAATAAAAATTTAAAATGGTATATGGACAATACACTAAAGAAATGTTATTATTATGAAGTTAGATAAAACTAACTTCATAATTTTTTTGCTTTATTTAATATAAGATAGTTTAATTAATAAAGGTAAGACATATGATAGAAAAAGAAAAAAATAACGAATCTAAAAATATGGCAATCGCAGGAGTTTGCGGTGCTGTAATTTATGGAATTGCAGATATGTTTCTTTATATGGGAACGGATATTTTTTCAAAGGACACTACAGCGCTTTGGAGGGTTCCGGAGTGGAGGCTTATGGCATCCATGAGTATTGGTGTCGTTGGAAGTCTTCTGATGATACTTGGTTTTATCAGCTTATACAGACTCTATGATGAAGTATTTGGCAAGCCGGGAAAGGTGCTCATTACTCCGTCGTTTTTATGTATAGGTGGAGTTCTTTATATGCATTACACACTTGGCGTATACTCGCCGCTTACATTTCAGTCGGCACTTAAAGCGGGGGTATCGGAGGATATGGCGACTGAGCTTATACAAAAGGCAAATTCATACATGAATCCGTTGACAGCCGTGCTTGTTGTTTTGGGCTATTTTACTGAATTAGTATTAATTTACGGAGTATTGAGTGGTAAGTTTGGACTTAAAAAGAGAACACTTCTTTATATGTATGGCGGTTATGCGATTATCTTCGGTATATTTATGCTTATAGGAGTATGTACGGGAGAATGGGGACTCACAGGCTCGTTAGAAAGCTTGTTTGAAACCACATTCTTTATTCCGTCACTTTTGTACTGGCGGAAAAGTTTGAATAAAAATGAGAATTAGTCCAGCGGTGATATGTCAAGTGTGAATTAACACATTTTTGAATACATTTGCAT
>CALGGL010000160.1 GCA_937915975.1 uncultured Lachnospiraceae bacterium
ATCATATCCCGAATTATGCCCCTTTGACCTCTCATAGGTCATAGTTGTCATTCCGTGAGATCTTAAAATCTTTGCACGCTCATATACGTTAATGTCATCGGTCACAAGCATTCCGCCTTCACCCGTTGAAATGTTTTTATTGGAGAAAAAGCTGAAGCAGCCGGTATTTCCTATGGTTCCGACACATTTTCCCTTATAAAGAGACAACGGTCCATGGCAGGCATCCTCTATTACGCAAAGGTTATGTCTTTTTGCAATATCCGTAATTACATCCATATTGCACGGAAATCCACCGTAATGCATAGGCACGATAGCTTTTGTTTTATCGGTAATAAGCGATTCGATTTTATTTTCGTCAATAACTATTTCCTCATAGGATTTAATATCGCAAAATACAGGCTTCGCCCCTACATACCTTACTGCATTTGCAGTTGCGACAAAGGTCATGGAAGGTAAGATTACCTCATCATCCTTTCCGATGTCATTGCAAATCATGGCAAGATGAAGAGCCGCCGTACAGTTCGAAAGCGCCAATGCGTATTTTGCACCAAGCATCTTTGCAAATTTTTCTTCAAGTTCCGCACACTTAGGTCCACAGGAAATCCATTTTGAATCAAGTGTCTCTATAACACTTTCCTTTTCCTCTTCCCCGTAATTCAGGTTAAATAAAGGTATATTATATGCCATTTTGTTTTTACTCCTTGTCTTTAAAATTAAGTTTTCCAAGCATCTTTTCATCAAGGAAAGGATAAAAGCTCGTAAACTCAGGAGCCTCAAAGGTTCCGTCCTCATTCATCTTAGACATAAGCTTCGGAGTAACAGGATCGTCCAGAAGCTGCTTTATCTCCAGAATAGCTCTTTTATCCGTTTGCATAAGCTTATCTATGCTTTTTTCAAGCTCACTGTTTGTTTCACAGCAAATATAATCAAAATCGAAAGCATAGGCAATCTTTTTAAAATCCGGAAGCCCCACACCGCTTTCATCATCACATCCAAACAAGGCACCGTTGAAGTAATTTTTACAGGTCTGCCTTATGGCTCCGTAGCCGTCATTTGAGAATATAACCGTTTTGATATTAAAATCATTATAAGCAATTGTTTCAAGTTCCTGAAGATTCATCATAATCGAACCGTCACCCGTAACGCAATATACAGGCTTTTGTGAAACTATGCTTACACCAACAGCCTCAGGAAGATCATATCCCATGGAGCCTGCATTTGTATTGGTAATAACCCTTTGATTTTCCCTATAAACACCATATTGGTAAAGTCCCGTAACACAGTTACTGTTTCCGAGAGCAATAATTGCGTCATCCTCTATCTTTTCCCTGAAAACCTTCCAAAAATGCTTTGCAGGCACTCTCAGATTGTCATCTGCATTAACATCATCAATTCCATCCAGCATACTGTATGTATCATCACAAAAACTGACCCATTCATCCGAAGCTTTTATTTCTTCCTTAACGGCTTCATTCATAATGTCAAAAAACAGGTTTATATCGGTATAAATATTCATATCAATATGAAGGTCAGGTTTTTTTGCTTCATCCTTTTCGGCATCGACCATAATAAAGTATGAATCCGGAGCAAATTTTTTCGCATCAAAGCCTGTCTGTCTTACCGAAAGGCTGTTACCTAACACCAAAATCAAATCCGAATTTTGTATTATAAAGTTTCCGGTTCTCGGTCCTATATTACCCGACATTCCGTAATACAACGGATATTTTTCCGGAAGAATATCGGGAAGCAGTGCTCCTCCTATAACAGGAATTTTAACCTTGTCAATAAACTTTCTGAAGCCGTCATAGGCATCGGCATTTCTTATGGCAGAGCCTGTCAGAATACAAGGACTTTTCGCAGCCTTAATTTTATCAATTATTTCCCCGGCATCAAACGGCAAAAACACATCACAAGGCTCATTCTTATACTCATATAATTCTTCTTCGTCTATTACCGCTGACTGAATATCAAGAGGTACACTTAACCATACCGGTCCTCTTCTTCCCGACATGGCTATGTTATACGCCTTTATAACCTCATTTTTCACTTCACGCGCATCCATAATAAGCTTTGAGTACTTTGTCATATTTTTTATCGAAGAAATAATATCGAATTCCTGTACGCCTCTGCATCTTAAATTTAAACCCGTAGCCTCAATCGTGGTATCACTTCGCGGATGACCTGCCAAAACAAACATAGGTGTACTGTCAACCCATGCACTGTAGACGCCGTTAAGAGTATTAACTCCGCCGGGACCGCTGGTAACGGATACAAGCGCCATATTCCCCGAATACTTTGCATAGCCCTCCGCAGCAAAAGCACAGGCCTGTTCATGATGACAGAAAACAACATTCATATCATTATGAATCTTCAATGCATTATCTATATGCATCGCTCCGCCGCCAACCACGCAAAAGCAGTCCTTTATACCAAGTTCAATTAATGTTTCGATAATAATATCAGCTACGCGTTTTTTCATTTTTATTCCCTTCTGCTAATAAATCAAATTATATATATCAATGCTATTTTTCTGTGTTTCATACCATCTGTATAATTTTTCAATGGATTCTTCATAATCGGTAAAATCGAATCCGCCCAATTCCCCAGCAATTCTTTCACTGTTACCCGAATATTCATTGGCAAAGCCATCCCTGCAAATGATTATTTCATTATTTTTTCCGGACACCTTATTTACGGTTTTGCATATTTCGGACAGCAGTATCTTTTTTCCATGGCAGACATTATATGTATGATATTCCGGTTTATTTATTAATAAAAATTTGTCGAGAACAGCTATAAAGTCATCAATCCAAAGATAATCAAAATATACATCCTGTCTGATGGTAAGCGGAAGATTATAAATCGACTTGCAGCAAACATTTGATATAAATTTCAAAGGATAAAATTCATATTTTCCAAATATTCCGAAAAGCCTGAAGTTATAAATATTATCAGACTTTTCTATATCCTCTCCGACTATTCTTTTCATCAAACCATACTGGTCATTCGGAAGCATCCTTTCGAAAAGCTCTTCTTCCTTAACGTCAACTATCGGATATCTTTTATCATATTCCGCTCCTGACCCTGTATAAATCATTCTCTTATACATATGGCTGTACTTTGCGAAATTATAATACATCCTCAAATTGTATTCCAATATCTTTGTTCCGTCCTTACTCTTATCAATACCGTCTCCGTATACCGCAAAATTAAGTACTATATCTATATTATTTTTTTCAAGATAACTCTTTACAGCATTTTCATCTATGCAATTTAGTTCTTTACTGTCAGGTGCAAAAACATTATACTGCGGCTTATTTTTTAAATATTCAAAAACATTTCTTCCTATGAAGCCGCTGCCTCCGGTAATCAAAACATTTTGTGGCATTTATACACCCCCCTACATATTGCTTAAGCAATCTTTCAGACAGTCAATCATATATCCTGTCATTTCATCCGTCATTCCCGGATACACCCCTATCCAAAATGTATTGTTCATTATCGTATCCGTTACCTTTAAATCTCCTATAACACGATATCCCTCATTTTCTTTTTTCATATCCGCAAAGCAAGGCTGCTTAAGCATATTGCCGCCAAAAAGCATTCTCGTCTGTATTCCTTTACTTTCAAGATATCCCACAACCTTATTTTTATCTATACCCTCTCTGCAGGTTATAAGAAAACCGAACCAGCTCGGTCTTGAATTATCGCACGCCTCAGGTAGTATTATCTTATCATTAAAACCGGCAAGTCCCGATTTAAGCATATCAAAATTATGTCTTCTTTTTTCAACGAAGCTTTCTATTTTATCAAGCTGTGCACATCCAA
>CALGGL010000161.1 GCA_937915975.1 uncultured Lachnospiraceae bacterium
CTACACCTTATGCGGAAGCGAAGTTTGCTGCAGCAGGTGAGCCAACCTATAAGTATTATACAAGAAGCGGTGAGGAAGGTAATTATACTTATACTGAGACAACGATCGGAACAGAAGAAGGACAAAGTGGAGCTCAAGAAGCAGGTGGACAGCCTACTAAGGCAGGAACATATTATGTGAAGGCTTATGTGGCTGAAACAGGTAATTATGGGGCTGCTGAATCTACAAATTATAAGAAATTTACGATAAATCCAAGTAATGATGCAGTTACAACTATCTATGTGATTGCAAACGATAAACAAATAACCTATGGTGATGCTGTACCGGAATTTGCTGATACTTCAGACTATACGTTAAAGAAAGCTGTTAAGAATACAGAAACCGGAGAATATGAACCGGCAGATTTGGATAACACTGAGACACTTGCAACTATAGCAGGAACAGATGCTACAGTAACCTTTACAACAACTTATACACAGGGTTCAGATGTTGGCGCATACACCATAGTTCCAAGCGGACTTACAGCACAGGATGGATATGAAATTATCTATGAACCGGGAACACTTACTGTAAGCAAGAAAGAGGTAACACTTACATGGGATTATACAGAACCATATGATTATAGCGGAAAGGCACAGTCTGTAAATGCTTCAGTTACATCAACAGATATTTACGATACTGATGATCTTTCGGTTGTATATGCAGAAAGTGGCACTGAACCTGATGAGACTTATGTCCGCGAAGCAACAAATGTAGGAAACTACAAGGCAAAAGTTGCATCACTCAGTGGTGCAAAGGCAGGCAATTATACACTTGCTGCCGGAGCACAAACAGAACTTGACTGGGAGATTAAAAAGGCTTCAACAGGCGAGGGTGCCAATACCATCACAGCTTCTATAGCAGGCTGGACTTATGGAGATACACCAAGTACCCCGACTGTCGAGGTTAAGTACGGAAGCGCAGATGATGTTACGTATACTTACTATACAGATTCAAGTTGTAATCAGGTAACAACTTCTGCTAATGGAGCAACTTCAGATGGAGCATTACCTGTTAAGGCAGGCACTTACTACATGAAAGCCGCTGCAGCAGGTTCTGATAATTACGAAGAAGTAACAAGTGAGGCTGTATCATTTACGATTGCTCAAAGACCTGTTACTATAGTTGCTTCGGATATTACGGCAGGTGTAGGAGAAGAACTTCAAACACTTACATATAACAGTGAAGTTATCCTTGATATAGACGGCGATGAAACAAAGGATGCCGTAACAGTTGCTCTTTCAACAACTGCCAACAAAGATAAGGTTGGAACATATCCGATTACTGTAGGAGATATCACCGGAGATGACGCAGCTAATTATACATTTACCAAGGTAAACGGAACTTATACTGTTTCTAAATCAAGCGAAGCTGTATCTATAACGGTAACACCTTACAGCGGAACTTATGACGGAGCAGTACATGATGGTATAACTGAAATCGGTGGAACTGATGCTTCTGCTGTTACGATGTATTACAGTACAGAGCATGAGCTTACCGAGACTAATTACGCAACAGGAACAAAGGTTATGCCTAAGTTCAAGGACGCAGGAAGTTATAGGGTATACTACTATGCGGTATCTGATACCAAGACAGGTACAGGCGGAGATGTAACCGTAACTATTAACAAGAAGTCTGTAACCATGACTGCTGCTGATATGAGCATTGTTTACGGTGATGCAGTTCCGGCTACTGATGAAGTTACATACACGGGAGTTGTAGACGGAGAGAGCATAACAGGTGAAACATTTGCATTTGACTATAATCAGTATGTTGATGTAGGTATTTATGATATCACACCGTCCATACCAAATGTTGAAACTGCATATCCAAACTACGAAATAACAGCAGTAAATGGTAAACTTACGGTTAGCCAAAAACCGCTTACATTCAGCTGGTCGAAGGATGCTTTCTTCTATGATGAAGCTGAACATACCATAACTGCGACACCGGCGAATAAAGCACAGGATAGTGATGATGTAGTTGTTGCGACATATGAAGATAATGAAAAGACCGATGTAGGTGACTATACTGCCAAAGTACTTACGATAAGTGGTGAAAAGGCAGACAATTATTACATAAAGGATGATGAAGCAAGCAATACACATGCATGGAAGATAGCAGCAGGTTCAAATTCATTTACCACAGCACTTTCGATAAATGGATGGACATATGGTGAAACTCCAAATGCACCTGTATGTGCGAGCCTTTACGGAGAACCTTCATACACATACTACAGTGACCTGACATGTACGACAATGACAGGCGAGACTGACGGTGCGGTAGAAGAAGGCGGTGTGCCTGCACATCCGGGTATTTACTTCATCAAAGCCAAAGTACCTGCAGGTGATGGATATGAGGCACTTGAAAGTGAAGCTGTACCATTTACGATAGCTAAGGCTAAGCTTATTATAACGCCGGCTGAACAGTACGGAGCAGTAGGTGCAGTACTTAACGAGCTTACCTATACGATTACCGGTGGTGTAGTAGGAACAGATACGGTTACGGCTACACTTGCTACAACAGCAACTGCAGATTCACCTACAGGAAACTATGATATAACAGTTTCAAAGGTGACTGTAAACAGTACGGATTATGATGTGACAGGAACCGAAGTTGCTGAAAATCCTCTATATGAGATAACTGTTGGTACTGCAAAATATCATTTGGCAGATTATGGATTGACGGTTAAGGTTAGCGATGACACTGACGTGTGGACTAAGACTTACGACGGAAATGAGTATGGAGTTAAGGCTGAACTTACTGCTTCAAGCGGAAGTACGACACCGGATTATAAGATGTACTACAGTACCAAGAAGTACATTGCTGACGAACTTACTACAGCACTTAACAGAGGTCAGGTATCTGAAGAAAGTCCTAAGATACAAAATGTGGGAACGCTTACTGTATGGTTCTATGCAGTGGGTACTGACGGAAGTCTTCTTGCATACGGTAACAGAACCATTACGATAGAGCAAAAGAGTATCGCCGATGCGGTTATCACACTTGCAGCAGATGTATTTGACTTTACCGGAGAAGAAATAAAGCCTGATGTGACAAGCGTAGTCTTAGGTGACGTGACGTTGGTAAAGGATAGAGATTATACAATAAGCTATGAGCATAATATCAATCCGGGATCACCTGAATCCGATAATCCACCAATTGTAGTAATTAAGGGTAAGGGTAATTATAAAGATGATGCAAGTAAGACATTTACAATAGCAGGACTTGATTCAGATTACACTACTGAACCGGCAGTTACATTAAATGAACTTGTCTACAATAAAGAGGAGCAAACTCTTATAACAGCAGGAACTACGGAAGACGGAACAATATTATACAGTACGGATTATGACGGAACTAATTTTGATACTGCTACATGGCAGGAAGAGGTTCCTAAAGAGGTAAACGCAGGAGCTTATAAGGTTTCATATTATATCAAGGGTTCACTTGGACATAAGAATACTGTACCAAAGAGCCTTGATATAGAGATTCTTAAGAAAGATATAGCCGTAAAGGCCGTAGATACAGAGAGGGCGTTTGGAACAGCTAATCCAATATTTAAGTATGAAGCCGAAGGTATGTATGAGGGCGATGAGCTTACCGGTGAGCTTTCATGCGAGGCAGATGAAAATTCAGAACCGGGTGAGTACGATATTACAAAAGGAACACTTGAAAATGAAAACTATAACATAGTGGAATTTGAGAGTGGAACGCTTACTGTCATCAAACTTCCACCTGAAATTGTTACCAATCCGGCTGTAGAGGTTCTTCCGGAAAAGGCCTCTATTAGTGCTAATGTATCAAATTATCGTGAATCGGATGGTGATATCTGTTTTAGATATGGAACAGATAAGGAACAACTTACATCAAAGATAGCTGCAGATAAATTAATTGATGTTGAAGAATTATTTGTTGCGGAGATAGCAGATATCGAAGCAGATACAGTATATTACTATCAGGCATATATAGCAGACGGTGAAACAGAGGTTGCAACCGGAGAGATTATGAGTTTTATATATACTGATAGCAGCTCCGATTCAGAGTTTAGTGTCGAAGTATATAATGAAACAGGCGATACGACGTATGTTATCATAACAGTGGAAGCCGGAAATGATGCTGTAGCTTCAAGTGGCATCGTTATGATAGATGCTGAAGAAAGAGCGAGCGTAACATTTGACGGTCTTACAGACGGTGAGTACAATGTCGTAGCAAGAACAGTTGACGGAAATTATACTGAGACAAGACTTATAACCATTAAGGATGGCAGCGCAGGAAATGTCACATTTACCATCTTAAAGGGTGGCATATCAACAGTAGTTGATGTCAAGACAGAGGATACGCCTAAGGTTGCAGTAAATGGACTTCCGGAAATCATCACAGATGAGGAAAAGGAAGCAGCAGCTGATGGTTCAGAGAGTATAAAGGTAGAGCTTGATGTTGAAAAGGTCGATGCAGACAGCACAGCAGGTGCAGCTGATATCAAGGCGCTTCTTTCGGAAGATGAAGAGATAAAACTCTTACTTGATATAAGCCTCTTTAAGATAGTTAGAGAGCTTGACGGCCTGGGAAGAGTTACTTCAGAAGATGAAAGCAATATCGGTGAAACAAATACTATTGTGCTTGAAATTGCTGTTCCGTTTGATACTACTGAGGGTAATATAAATGCATATAAGTATCACAGCAGGCGTGCAAGTAAGCTTACAAGGCTTTCATCTAGAACTACAGCAGGGGCATATATAGATGGAACTTACTATGTAGGAGAAGGGCATGTATATATCTATTCATCAGAGTTCTCGCTTTATGCGATAGCTGTAGAAATGATTGAGGAACCTGAGGATCCTGAAGAACCTAAGAATCCTGAAAAACCTGAAAAACCTGAAAAACCGGATTCAGAGCCCCCGACAACAGACAATCCATCTGAGAAACCGACAACAAATACGGTAGATGATCCTGTTAAGGTAGAAATACCGGACGTTAAGGTGGATACTCCTGCTGAAACAGACAACAAGAAAGCAGATACAACGGATAAATCAGTAGACACGGGCGATAACACCCGGGTTGCTACTGCATTTATACTTATGATAGCTTCGTTTTTAGCAGGCGTATATCTTACGATAAAAAAGAAATATTTAAGAAAATACATTAGAAAGTAAATATAGTTGTGAAGCACTTTTGATATAGGTTCAAAAGTGCTTCATTTTGTATAATATATATTGCATTATGCTTTTAAATAGAGTAATCTCAATGTAAGAGTTGTATAATTATTGAGTATATTTTAATTTACTATATTAAACATAAGGAGCTTTTATGGATACTGAAAGAATATGTGAAGCTTTATCAAAAAAACCCGATAAGATTATATTTAGCGGACTTGTTGATAACTCATATAAATATAAGAAAACTGTAATAAAAAAAATCATTATTAAAGGTAGAGAAGTTTATCAGGCTGAGCGTTTTACCGAAAAGCAGACTTTTCATGAAAATACGGATGCTGATTCACTTGAATTTATTATCTTTTCTGAATTTCCTGATAATTACAAGCAGCTTAATATATTTTGCGATGATGTCCAATATGATTTTAAGTATTCTAAAAAAGGAAAGCTTTTATTCAATGAGCATAAGATTAAGCTATCGAAAAATTTAAAACATAATAATGATTTGGATGATTTTATGATGATTACACATAGAGAAAAAAATTCACACAACAGAAAAAAGAATTATCTTTTACCTGAGGGAACAGTAATTCCACCGCTTGTTGATCTTGGGATATTTACAAAGGAAGGTAAGATTGTAAAATCCATGTATGGTAAATATCGTCAGATAAATCGTTTTCTTGAGTTAGTAGAAGATGTGGTTAGGGATTATCCAAATAAGGATATGCATATAGTTGATTTTGGATGTGGTAAATCCTATCTTACATTTATATTATATTATTATCTTGTGGAGATAAAGGGCTATAATGTACACATGACCGGACTTGACTTGAAAGATGATGTTATAGAAAAATGTAATGAAACAGCTAAGAAATATAACTATGATAATCTTCATTTTGAGCTTGGAGATATAAACGGCTACAAAACACCCTTTGACGTGGATATGGTCATAACACTCCATGCCTGCGATACAGCCACGGATTATGCGCTTTATAACGCTGTCTCCTGGAATGCTAAAATGATCTTTTCTGTGCCCTGCTGTCAGCATGAACTGAATAAAAAGATTAAATCCGATGACCTGTCAATACTCACAAGATATGGTATTATAAAAGAGCGTTTTGCAGCCCTTGCTACAGATGCAATAAGAGGAAACCTGCTTGAATATGCGGGATACAAGACTCAGCTGTTGGAATTTGTCGACTTTGCACACACACCCAAGAACATACTGATCAGGGCGGTCAAAAGACCTGTGACGCCGAAGGGCAGCAGGGAAAAAGCATTGGAAGAAGTGGACAGACTGATGGAAGAGTTCCATACAGATCAGACCTTGTATAATCTGATAGTTAATGAAAAGTAATAGATAACAGGAGGACAAGATAATGGGAGTTAACAGTATTGATGCAGAAGACGATCAGTTTGCATATCGCTATGATACGCAGCTGCTCATAGACCGTAGGGACAAGGATCTTGATGAAGACGAAATCTCTGACTACATCACAGAGAACTTTGAGGGAAATTCTCTTATTGCAGCAGGGGATGAGGATCTTGTGAAGATTCATTTTCATACCAATGAGCCTTGGAAGGTGCTTGAATACTGCAACACAGTTGGTGAAATATACGACATTGTTGTAGAGGACATGATAAGACAGTCAAATGGACTTCAGGGTTGAGGCGGAGCATTTTTATATAACTCCTGATATTCTTTTGGCGACATTCCATACTCTTTTTTAAAGGCTTTGAAAAAGCTGGAATAATCCCTGAAACCAAAGCGCTCATAGGCTTTCGTGATGCTTTCTCCGTTTATAATGGAGCTTCGGCATTCCGAGAGCCTTTTTTTGATGATATATTGATGGAGCGAGATTCCAAGGGTATCTTTAAAAAGATGGGCAACATAATATTTGCTCACAAAAAAATGTGAGGCAATATCTTCAAGACTCAGCGGCTCTTCCAGATTCTGTTCGACATAGGACAGGATATTTTCAAAAAGAGTTGATTCATCCCCCTCGGAATGAAGGTGCTCCTCGTCATAGATCACTCTGTTTATGG
>CALGGL010000162.1 GCA_937915975.1 uncultured Lachnospiraceae bacterium
TAAGTACCCGCAAGATGACTGAGGTTTTCAATATAGAAATGTATGCATATGAGCAGATTAAGGATAAAATGTCCGAGGAAGACTACATTGTGTGCGTAGACTCCCAAAAAGGCGGAGGCAACATAACGGATTTTATCGGTGATGAGATAGCCTGTATAGACCATCATCCCATATATGTTAATACCGAATACAAATACAGCGACATCCGTTTTGTCGGAAGCTGTGCAACAATCATTGCAAAATATTTTGAAGATCTTGACGTACCTATGGACAAGCCTACCGCATCAGCCTTATTATACGGCTTGAAAACCGACACCCTTAATTTTTCAAGAGGAACAACCATAATGGATATTGATATGTTCAAATATCTTTTTCCTAAGGTTGATAACGATATGCTTAAGGTGCTTGAGCATAACAATATGGAATTCGGCGATTTAAGAGCATACGGTGCAGCCATTGAAAACATTAAAATATACGGTGCTGTCGGATTTGCATTTATTCCTTTTTCCTGTCCGGATGCGCTTATCGGAATCATATCGGATTTTATGCTGGAGCTTAACAGTGTAGATGTAACAGTTGTTTATTCCAAACGTGCGGACGGATATAAATTTTCAATCCGTTCCGAAAGTCCTAATGTTGATGCAGGCTCGGTCATCAATCTTGCGCTTAAGGGTATCGGAAACGGCGGCGGTCATCCGTCTATGGCAGGCGGTCTTATAAAAACCGAAGATGTCGAAAAGCTCGGCAGCTATCCCGATGATGCCATCATAGAACGATTTACATATATTCTCGGAGAACACTCAAAATAAAAAATGTGACAAGGTACCGTACCCTTGTCACATTTTTTATCTGTCGAAAAGTCTGAACATTTCCTTAGTAGCTTTTTTATTACCGTATCTTACAGCCTTATAGCTTTCCGTAATTTCACTTACGTCATCAAGCTCATTATCGTAAAGTTCATCTCTGATATCCATGCAGGTTTTATTTGATGTAAGTCTTATATCATATTGGTGTCTTAAAATTCTTTCACGGTAAAGTCTTCTGAATTTTTGTTCACCCGAAAAAACATTTTTTCTTTCTTTTTTATTCTTTTTTTCACTTACGATTCTTTTATTTACATATGCCTCCTCTATCCTGTCTCCTTCAACAATTCTCTTTTTCATAAAGAACCTGATGATCACGGAAGCAGCCTTATACAAAATATATATAACAAGTATCGCCGCACCGACCTTATATATTATGTCGAGTATACCGGCCACATCGTCTGCATGACCTGAGGCAAAACCCGAAAAGGTACTTTTTTCATACTCTATCTGTTCATCCGAAGCTTTTGTAAGCGGCCTAAAC
Organism: uncultured Lachnospiraceae bacterium; assembly: GCA_937915975.1. Classification (GTDB taxonomy): domain Bacteria; phylum Bacillota; class Clostridia; order Lachnospirales; family Lachnospiraceae; genus Coprococcus_C. Next base: position 1,348 of record CALGGL010000162.1, read on the forward strand.
AGTATTATAAGCAAAAGCCGGATTGCAAAAACAACATATGAAACAACATACAGCAATGCTCTTAAAGCCTTATATAAAGCATCATCAAGTCCAAATAAGCTGCCCAGCATTATGCCTGTTAAAAGCATAATTACAATCAGGAAAACTATGGAGGAATTAACGGAGGCTATTTTATTAATCGGAAGCCCCGATACATTTTTTGTAGCTTCCACGTAGCCCTTTAAACCATCGATATATATAATCAAAAGATAAATTATTATAAGGAGTATCGGAATTATATAAGCGCTTGTTTTAAGTAAACTGCTCTTTGTTGCATAACCGTACGCATAAAATATAACACTGGCAAAAAAGGTTGGCCACGGAACATCTGTAAAGTTACCGAAGTTTCCTCTTCGTTCATATAAAAACGCTTCGCTCATCTGATATACGACAATACCGCTTAATACCCACTTACTTCCGTTTGAAAACGGTAGAAACCATACACCTGCAAAAAGAAGCAGATGAACCGCAAAAATCCATATGTTATATCCTGCTTTTCTTCTTATCGCATATGATGCAAGGTAAATAACCAAAAGGCAAAGCTCAATAAATCCTGCCGGTCTTTCACCGACAAAAATCACTATAATAAAATATGCAACAAGAACAGAAAACAGCCATTCATATATGAGTCTTAATGAAGCCTGAAAGAAATCGAGTCTACGTCTCATAGATATTCACCTCCCAGCCATGCATATAGGATCTGAGGCGATTAAAGCCATGTATATTATAATACGGAACGAGCATGAAAACTCCCACTCCCCTTTTTTGCATATAGTCAAGCTTTTCCAGAAGATCCTCCTTATAATAAGGAGAAATAACAATATATGTCATATTCCTCTCGTCTCTTTTTATCTCGTCATCCAATATTTCCATAAAGCCTTCGATTCCGAGCTGACCTTCTATTCGGGAAAGATATTTATCTATGGAAAGCAAATGCTTAAGCGATGAGCCGAGTTTAATTTCACCTCTTGTTTTGGATACGATATCAGTTCCGTTTGAAGCTATGGATACGTTAAGGTTTTTCATCAGAAAAAGCTTGCATACCGTGCTTGCCAGATTGATACTTATCTCATCCATATAATCTGCCTTTATCATATTGTTGGTATCAAGATTAAGAAGCACCTTGATATTTTGAAGCGAAGTATGGTTATATACATTCACCATAAGACTGCTTGTTCTTGCGGTTGCCTTCCAGTTTATGTGGCGCATATTATAGGAGCTGTCATAATCCCTTATACCGCGAAAGGTGTACGGGTCTTCAATAAGACTGTTTTTACTTTCGACATCTCCTATTATCATGCTGAATACGGATTCAAGATTTATATTGTCATATTTTTCGGGGAAAATATATATATCGGATTTGTGAGAAATGTTTTTGGCAAAGCTTTTGGTGAGAAAGAAATCTCTTGATATGACATTGGCACCGTCTATTACATAATAGCCTCTCTTTTGTGCAGTAAAATAAAGCCTTCTTGTTATCCTCGAATTGGACATAACAGAAAAGACATCATTTCTGTAGTAGGAATCAGAAAGAGTTGCATTATCTTTATCCTCAAACATAAAGCTTATAGGTGCTGCAAACTTTACATGAAGCACCGATAGCGGTAAAAATTTTGCATTGTTTATGACCTCGGTTATATACGAGCTTTCTCCCGGATTAAGATATGTATCATAAAAATCAACATTTACATCCAATCCCTTATCCCAAAATCGGCCATACAGATTTTTCTGAAACACATATATGAAAATTGCTATTAAAATCGCAACAACTAATTTCATAAACTATTTGCCTTCCAATCCTCCACAGGGACCTCAATTCCTTCTACTATCTTTTCAATAATATTACTGTTATGCTTAAAATCACCGGCACTTCCGTAAGCAAGTATCCTGTGTCCGAGTACATAAGGTGCAAGATACCTTATATCATCCGGCTCAACAAAGTCTCTGTTATTTATGGCAGCATAAGCCTGTCCGCATCTTAATAAAGCAAGTGTACCTCTTGAGCTTACTCCCATATTGAGCTCACTGCTTTTTCTTGTTGCCATAATTATATTTACTATATAATCCCTGACGCAGTCGTGAACAAAAATATTTTTTATCTCCTGTCTTACACTTATGATATCCTCTGCACTGCATACTCCCTCGAGTGTATCAATAGGCATATCATCTATATATCTTTCAATTATGCCAAGCTCAGCAGACTTATCGTTTTCTCCCATAGAAAGTTTAATTATAAATCTGTCAAGTTCTGCCTCAGGCAAAGGATAAGTACCGCTGGTTTCAACGGGATTTTCCGTTGCAAATACAATAAACGGTTCATCAAGCTTCATGGTACCCCCGTCTATTGTTACCTGTTTTTCCTCCATTGCCTCAAGAAGACTCGCCTGAGTTCTCGGAGTTGCACGATTAATCTCATCCGCAAGCAAAACATTGGTAAAAACAGGTCCCTTTACAAGCTTAAACTCCGACTCCTTTTGATTAAAAATGTTTAATCCGGTTATATCCGACGGCATAAGATCGGGTGTGAACTGCACACGCTTAAACATGACATTTATGCTTTTTGCAAAGGCTTTTGCAAGCATGGTTTTACCGGTTCCGGGATTATCCTCGATAAGGATATGTCCGCCGGAAAATATTCCGGTAATAATCAACCTTATCTGCTCCTCCTTATCAACTATAACCTTTGATACATTCCCGCTTATTTTTTCCGCAAGCTTTGATATATTTTCAACTGACA
>CALGGL010000163.1 GCA_937915975.1 uncultured Lachnospiraceae bacterium
AATTTTATAAACTCATAAATAATTTCGTTTAATATAATATTACCAAATTTTATATTTATAATTTCAGACACGCGATACTTGTGTCATGCAATGCATACCACCATACATATTAAGTATAGGTTGACAATTGAAATATTTCACTGTTATAATATCACATCCATTATCTTTTAATTTTTTTTCTAAATTTTTATTTACACTGATAACCGTATTATTTCCAATATTTAAAAAATTGATCATATATTCTTTTTGTTCTTGGTGTGATATTTTAATATAATTAAATTTCATTTCATCTAAAAATTTATAAAAGCTATCATATATCTTTATTAATTTATATTCTCCTACCTTATTTTTTATATCTTCTTTATCACTTTCGATTTCTTTCGCGTTTTTATCATTATCATAATAATAAACTTTCCTATCAATATTTGCCTTTTTCTTTTCTTGTTTTTGAACATCATCAAAATCAATAACGACCGCATTATTATCATTTAATATATTAAAATAAGTATCTAAATGCATTCTTTGTTGATCAAGGTCATTTTCATCTGAACATATTGCCATATATCTCGTTCCTAATAAATCGTTTTTCATTAAATAACTTGCCCCATTAAAATCAGTCCTTAATCCAATACCTAACATACTCAAATCTTCTCTTGCGACAAAAAAGTCACCACCTTCTAATAAGCCATTAGTGCCCATTTCACCGATGATATCCGATCCTAAATTTTGGAAAACTTGTTTCATTATTATATGTTCATATTTTCTTTGGGATGTTCTCGATGTGCCTATTACTACACCTTTCTTGGTTGTTATTTGCTGATCACGACAAAATACCATATTTCCCACAGGACAAAATGTTATTGAAGTTGATTCGATAAAGGTATCGGTTTCGATATGTTTTAATTTCATTGTTGGTCTGGTTAATATTACATTAATTAAATTTTTTTTTGAAAATTTTTTAAGATAATATATTAATTTCTGACTTTGAATATGTAGTTGGTGGATATACTATTGTTTTCGCCGATGAAAAGTTTGAATTAGGAAATGTAGTGAATTTGATGAAAAGCACTTGCTTTAGGGCAGGTGTTTTTTTTCGCCTATTAATATGATTATTTAGGCTTAATATGGGATGTTGGGTATGGAATTGACTAATTGTGTAAGTTGCTTAATGAAAGTACTGCGAAAAGCAATTTTGTCAGGCAAGTGCACATTAAGAAACAGAGATGCTAATGATTGAAGTATTTATGAATGACGCATTTTTTGTTCGTGTTTTATTTGGAAATTTATTTATATATATAGTTTGTAATGATTGTCCTTTATGATATAATATAAACGTCGAATTTTGTGATTTTAGGGAAATGGTATGAGGATATAAATCAGAAGTTAATAGCAAAAGAATTGATGATTTGTTTATTATGACAAAAAATATCGATAAGTTATCTGCTGAAAGCTTTGAAGACTTAAATAAAAAAATAGAATTATTTGCGCCCAAAAACCATTTTTATGTTGTTGGTGCAATTGGTGTGATAGCTATTATACTTGGGATTATCAATCTGTTTATATAGTCTTTAAATTTAAAAATGCATAAAGGTAAATGCAATATTTCTAAATATCCCCACAGGAGACCAACCAATGCTTCCAAAACTAAAATACGAAAATACAAATACATTTTTAAAACAAGAAAAATCACCTTATAGAAAGGATCAACCATAATAATATGAAATACAGAACAAACAAACGCACAAAAGATAAAATCAGCGAGATTGGTATGGGAACTTCTTATATCGGAGAGGCAGAACGAAGTGAAGCTGTCAAGACCGTGCGTTATGCCTATGAAAATGGAATCAATTACTTTGACCTTGCTGCCGGTGATGGAAGAGCATTTGATATATTTGGAGAAGCTATTTCGGATGTTCGTGATCAGGTGATGTATCAGATACATTTTGGGGCAGATTATTCCAAAGGAGCCTATGGGTGGACGCTTAATCTTGACACGATTAAAAAATCTGTTGACAGGCAACTGCATGATCTGAAGACGAACTATATCGATTATGGTTTCATTCATTGTCAGGATGAAAGCTCGGACTGGGAGAAGTATCAGTATAATGGAGTGCTTGATTATCTTTTGGAGATGAAAGAACAGGGAGTTGTGAAGCATATAGGAGCTTCTTCGCATACACCTTCCGTGATACAGGAGATTATCGATACCGATTTGATTGATATGCTTATGTTCTCTGTGAATCCGGCGTATGATTATAATCACGGAGATTATGCTTATGGCGGCGTGGATGAGCGGGCAGATGTATATAAAAGATGTGAGAAGCTGGGGATAGGGATATCGGTGATGAAGCCGTTTTCGGGCGGACAGCTTCTGTCTGCAAAGTCATCTCCTTTCGGTAAGGCACTGACACAGTACCAGTGTATAAAATACGCTTTAGATAAGCCGGGAATCCTCACGGTCCTGCCGGGAGCACAGAGTGTGGAAGAGATTAAACATTTGCTGAAGTTTTATGAGCTAAGCGAGGAGGAACTGGATTACAGCATCATCGGAAGCTTCGCTCCGCCGGAGGCAAACGGAAAGTGCGTATATTGTAACCATTGTAAGCCCTGCCCTGTGGGACTGGATATCGGGATGATCAATAAGTTTTATGATTTGGCGAAGATCGGAGATGATATGGCAAGGGAGCATTATCATGCCCTGGAAATAAAAGCGGGCGATTGCATCCGCTGTGGACATTGTAACAGCCGTTGTATGTTCGGGGTAGATCAGATGAACAGGATGCAGGAGATAAAAGAGTATTTTGGAGAGTGATTTTTATGGGGTGTTGCGTATAGGTTGATACCGGTTAACGGAATAATTGATTCAGAAAAATTAAGAATAAAATATAAAAAATAGGATAATATAGATTTTTAGGGAACTTTATGTTATTATATACAATGTAAAAGTTCCCTAAGGAGGTAATATAATATGGAGAACTCTTTTGATACAATTCAACAGTTACTACAGGAAAAGGCAGATTATCAGGCACGGTTGAATCTTATTCCATATGACGGTTCTCCTGAGGTTAAGGAGAACAGCAGCGGAAAATATCTGTATATCAGAAAAAGGGTTAACGGAAGATTGACATCTACTTATGTGGATGTATATTCTGAGGAATTACATCAATTGTTGCTTCGTAATGCGAAAGAAGCACGAGAATTAAAAAAACAAATTCGAAGAGTCGACAAAGAGTTAGTTTTAAACGGATATAAGGGGTACGAACTGTCTAAAGATGTTGTTGTTAACATAGATTTTGCCAGAGCAAACTTAAAATCAAATATTTATGATCAGGCAATTTTGGAAGGAGTTGCCACGACATTTCCTCAAACAGAAGAAATCATTGAAAATGGAACAGTTAACGGGATGACTGCTGATGATGTACAGAAAATTCTAAATTTGAAACATGCATGGGAGTTCATTCTTGACAAGGATGTAATTCAATCGGATAGTAATTACTATCTATTATGCCGTATAGCTAAGCTGGTAAATGAAGGATTTTTTTATGATGGTGGAAGGATACGAGGAGTACCGGTAAAAATCGGTGGAACAAGTTATGTACCGCCAATTCCTGTTGAGCTACAGGTTATAGAACACATTAATGATATTCTTGGTTCGGATAAGGAGACTATTGATATAGCAATCGAACTTTGTATGTATTGTATGAGAACGCAGATTTTTATAGATGGAAATAAACGTGCATCTGTGATATTTGCAAATCATTATATGATTGCTCATGGTCTTGGACTAATAATTATTCCGGAAAATCATATTCCGGATTTTAAAAAGGAACTTGTAAAATATTATGAAAGTGGCGACACTGGCGACATCAGTGACTTTTTGAAAGAAAACTGTTGGCGCAAATGTGTCTGAATATTGATATATGAGACTATTCATCGCAATTCAATTTGAAGAAAATATAATTAACGCATTGACTGACTTTCAGGATAATCTTAAAAGACAGGGCGTGACGGGAAACTATACCAAACGGGAAAATCTGCATATCACGCTGGCATTTATCGGTGATTACGGTAATCCTGAAAGGGTTCTTGATGCTATGGAGCGGGTGGACTTTCGTCCGATTAAAATCAGCTTGAACGGAGTCGGAAGCTTTGGAGATTTGTTCTGGGTTGGACTTGCTGATAATCCTCAGCTTGTGGGGTATGTGAGGCGGTTGCGTAGGGAGCTTTCCGAACAGGGTATACCGTTTGATAAAAAGAGATTCTCACCGCACATTACCCTGATTAGAAAGAGCTCATATAAGGATGGTAAACCGATTCCTGTGTCAGAACCTCCGAAAGGCAGTATGGTTGCAACAGGGGTTTCGCTTATGTGCTCGGAACGCGGAAAGAATGGGATGATTTATACAGAGATTGGAAGAGTGGAGTAAAAAGTGTAGAGTAAAATCTTAAGTGATGGTATAATGTTTGTATCATATAATCGGTATGTGATAAATTAGAAAAAACTAAAGAGAAAAGGAGAAGTTGTTATGGGAAAAAATCCGTATGCGGGAACTAAGACAGAGAAGAATCTATGGGAGGCCTTTGCCGGTGAATCACAGGCAAGAAATAAATACACATATTTTGCTTCGGTTGCTAAGAAGGCAGGTTACGAGCAGATTGCAGCCTTATTCTTAAAGACTGCGGAAAATGAGAAGGAGCATGCCAAGCTTTGGTTTAAGGCACTCGGTGAGCTTGGTGATACGGCGGAAAACCTTCTTCAGGCTGCAGAGGGTGAGAATCACGAGTGGACGGATATGTACGAGAGGATGGCTAAGGATGCTGAGGAAGAAGGCTTCCCTGAGCTTGCAGAGAAGTTTAGAGGCGTAGCTGCCATCGAAAAGATGCATGAGGAAAGATACCGTGCACTACTTAAAAATGTTGAAGCTATGGAAGTGTTCAAAAAAAGTGGCGTAACAATGTGGGAGTGCCGCAATTGCGGTCATGTTGTTGTAGGACTTGAGGCACCTGAGGTGTGTCCGGTATGTAATCATCCTCAGTCCTTCTTTGAAGTACGTCAGGAAAATTATTAAGATACGGGGGTGTTATTATGAAGTTTTTTGTATGTGAAAAATGTGGCAATTTTGTAGAAATGATTAAAGAGTCGGGAGCACCGATGATATGCTGCGGTGAGAAAATGAAAGAGCTTATTCCGGGTACATCAGATGGTGCAGTTGAAAAGCATGTACCTGTAGTTACTGTGGATGGTAACAAGGTTACTGTTACAGTCGGCTCTGTAGAGCATCCTATGATGGACGCACATTATATTGAATGGATTGCATTGGAGACCGTAAAGGGAGCACAAAGAAAGGTGCTGAAGCCAAATAAAAAACCTTGTGCGGAATTTATATTAACAGATGATGATTCTGTTGTGGAAGTATATGCATATTGTAATCTGCACGGGCTTTGGAAGGCATAAAGAATAATTAAATATATACCATAAGAGCTAAGCACTTACCCTGTCGTAAGTGCTTTTCTTATTTTCTCATTACACATTATGACTAAAGTCATATCGAATTCCTATCTTTTTTCACTACAAATCTTTTTTCAAGCTGATAAGATAATACCATCAGATTAAGATTTTATTTGATAAGCAATACAAGATGAACAAGTTAAAAAATTTTGGATGATGAGCTTACAGAGTAAAGAATTATTAAAACAGGAGAGGATATTATGGATACAATTCTTAAAACAGTTGACCTGACCAAGAAATATGATGGCAGAACCGTGGTGGATAATCTGAATATCGAGATAAAAAAGGGAGAGATTTTCGGACTGTTAGGACCGAACGGTGCAGGTAAGAGTACCACCATGAATATGATATGTAATATCGTTAAGCCGGATTACGGAACGGCGGAATTTATGGGTAAGGATTTTCGGAAGAATAAGAAGGAGCTTAGCAAAAGGCTTGGATATATACCGCAGAATCTTGCCATACACGGAAGTCTTAAGGCTTGGGAAAATGTTGAGCTTTTCACCTCTCTTTACGGAATAAAGGGCGAGGAGTTAAAGGATAGAATTGATGAGGCTTTGGACAAATATGCGGAGTTGACGGAATTGACGCCGGCGATTTCGGAGGAGAAATTCAAACTATATATCGGAATGGGTGAAACAAAAAAAGCCTTCCGACAGTTGGACGAGCTTATAGCATCGTATCCGGACGACTATAATTACGTGCTGTACAAGGCAGAAATGTATTGTGTGCTGAGGGATACGCTTTCCGCCGATAAAACATTCGAGAAGGCATTTAGAAAAGACGGGGACGACCCTTCCTTGCAGTATATTTTCGCCCGATACCTCGACGGAGTAAAACGAGATACGGTCCAAGCTCTCGACTACTATTACAAAACGATTCTCAATCCGAAATCGACCTTCAACCTTCAATCAAGCGCGCTCCTGTCCGCCTCGTTGGATTCGACCCAAGCATTGAACGACACAGTCTACGATAAATTCATAGCACAATATCCGGACGAGTATTTATCGTACTTCTGCAAGGCGATTTACCTCTATGCGAAGAATGACACAAGTTGCTACAACTACTTTAAAAAATCGTTGTCCATCAACCCAAGCCAAGAATCGACGTGGATGACCATTTTAACATATTATTCCGAGTCTCAAAACTTGGACAGCACCATCTCCGTCTGTCAGGCCGCTTTGGAGCATTTCCCCTCCAACGTGGATTTTAACTATATGCTTGGCTATGCGAAATACGCGAAAAAGGAATATCCCGCAGCGGTAAACTCTCTTCGCAAGGCGGCGAAGTTGGCTCAAAAGAACAAAAATATACTGTTGTCCTCCCGATTGTATGGATCGTTAGGCGACTGCTACCACGAAATGGGGGAAAAAGAAAACGCTTTCGCCGCATACGATACCGCAGTCGTCCTCGACGAATCGAATATGATGGCGCTCAACAATTACGCCTACTACCTCAGCGTCGAGAACAGAGACTTAAAAAAGGCAGAGCGTCTGAGCGGCATCACGGTGAACAAAGATCCGAAGAACGCCACCTTCCTCGACACCTACGCATGGGTTTACTTCAAACTCGGCGAGTATGGCATGGCGAACCTATACATCGAACAGGCATATAATTATGGTGGAAAGGAGAATGCGGAAGTCGTTGAGCACTACGGCGACATACTTTACAAAATGGGAGAACCACAAGAGGCGTATCTCACCAAATGGAAAGAGGCGTTGAAGCTCAAAGAAGCGAACGGCGCGGTGGACGAGTCAAATAATTTGAGGAAAAAGGTCGAAACGGGAGTTTATGTCGAATAAATGGATAAAAATAGTCGCAGCGGCATTGATAGGCGTGCTTCTCCTTCCGTCGTGCAAGATGAGGAG
>CALGGL010000164.1 GCA_937915975.1 uncultured Lachnospiraceae bacterium
GTCTTTATTATGTTTTGGTTATCCTTCTCTTTGTCATAACAATTCTCGAATACTTTGATAATTTTGGTTCAGAAAAAATCAGGCACACACCACCGTTTGACCAAAACAATCTGGTACAGATAAGACTTCTTGCAGCAACAGCTATATATGTCCTGCGCCCTTTTATAATTCTTCTGGAGCTTATCGTGATTAGGCCCGGCAGAAAAAGTGCAATTATCTTTTCCGTGCCTGCAATAATCAATGCACTGATATACTTACCATCTGCCTTTGGAGCGAAGTTCGTCTTCTGGATTGACGAAAATAACAGATGGCAGGCTACAAAACTCCATTACACTGTTTATATAGTCCAACTGTTATATGTTATGATGCTTTTCATTTTCTCTATCAGGCAATTTAAAAGCAATAACAGTGATCTCGGTATGATTGTAGCGACCATCGTGGCACTCTCACTTGGAGTTTCCTTTTTAGAAGCCAAAAATATCTTTTCCGGTTATGTGACACCGGTTTCTGCAATGTGCGTGTTGACTTACTACATCTATCTATCATATGTACACAGACAGCAATTATATGAAGACACAATCGATAAGGAGAGCCAACTGGCAAAGGAACAGATATCCTTGCTTCGCAGTCAGATTCAGCCTCATTTTATATACAATTCCCTTAATATTATCAGGACTCTGATTCGCACCAATTCGAGTGAGGCAGTAGAGACCATAGATAATTTTTCAGATTATCTTAAAGCACATTTTCGGAATGTCGAATCAGATGATATGATTCCCTTTGATAAAGAAATAGATAATGTAAAGGCATTCCTTGCTCTCGCTGAAGCTGACCATGCCAGAGATATTAAAGTTATATATGATTTTAAAGAGACGAACTTTCGTCTTCCACAGTTAAGTCTTGAACCTATTGTTGAAAATGCCCTCAAATACGGAATTGGGGAAGACGGCGGAACAATAACCATCTCCTCATTTTGTGATGGAGATAACATTATCGTTCGCACTTTAGACAGTGGAAATGGAGCAAGGGCAGCTTCCGCCCATGAATCTAAGCGTCTTACAGTTGGAATTTCAAATACCAGAAAGCGTCTGGAACTACTATGTAACGGAAGACTTGAAGTTAATATCACACCTGACGGAACGACAGCGGATATCATATTACCATCTTGACTTCGTCTCGATGGAGTTTTTCGCAAAATGCCGGAATCTGCAAGCAGGTTCCGTCGCTTTGCTCATTATACCACAATAAAGTGAGCCAAGTAAACGCGAAACGTTTATTTGGCGAGCTTTGAATAGGAGAACCATATGAAGATACTAGTTGCAGATGATCATAAAACGATAGTTGACGGAATTATATTAGACCTAACAGACATCCATCCCGATGCCGAGATAGTTGGCGCTTTTAAATCAAAGGATATATTGGATGCCTGCCTGAATAATCAGTTTGATGTCATATTTCTTGACATAGATATGCCTCAAGCAAACGGAATCGACATAGCAAAGAGGGTACTTGATAAGTACCCTCGAACAAATATCATATATATTACCGGTTATGAAAAATACGCAGTTGAAAGCTATGAGACAAATGCCAGCGCCTTCCTTCTCAAGCCGATTACCAAGAAGGCAATCGAGAAGGCTCTGGATAATCTTAGATTTCCTATCTCTGATATACCGGAAGAGATGCTGCTTGCGGAATTCTCCGGAAAAGGTTATATCGGCAAAAGGATTCAATATTACAGAGAACTGCGTGGCATGTCTAGAAATGAGCTTGCAGAACTTTTAAACGTGACTCTTCCAACCGTTCACAGATGGGAAACCGGTGTAAGAACCCCTGATCTTGCAACAACCATACAACTCGCAAAAATACTTAGTATTAAGCTTGACGAGCTTATTAATGGATGAGGAGGTTACCACCGTTTTTGCAATCAATACATTACTCACCCCAGTAATCGATAGACTCTTGAGTGCGACCGGAAATTCCAAAAAGTTTATACATAAAATCCTCTTTTTCTCCAAACATTTCTGCAATGATAATCGTATCACCATCTTTATAATAGAACAAATGATTATGATTTACAAAAAGCACTCTAAAATCTGTATCTATCTCATATTTAGCGGATAACTCTACACCCAAATCCGGATTCTTTTGAAGGTCTCTTGCTCTATCAGTAATCTTTTTTACCGCCGTTTTTGCAAAAACTTCTCCATATTGTTCCGTTAAAAACACTTTCATTGATTTCAATTTTCGACGAACAATTTGAGAGTATTCCAACTTATATTTCATATTACAGACCAAGCTCCTTTTCAAGTTCATCCGCAGAAATGGTGCCTTCTTCTCTTACCGACACTTTTGCCTCTGCTAATTTTGTCATAAGCTGCAAAAGAGCTTTTTGTTTATCTAATTCATCAAGTTCTGCCATATCAATTAATGCGCACTGACCATGTCCGTTTTTGGTAAAATACACTCTGTTTCCATAAGTTACTTCATTAACAATATTGGTATAATTCTTTAAGGCTGAAACCGGTTTTATACTTGGCATAAACTCACCTTCCTTTTCTTTTATACAAATATAATAACATATCATTCCTATTTCAGCAATAATTTTCCCATAAATTCAACCCCAAATTTATACCAATTATTTTCACACTTCTTCGCACCATGCCAATGCTTAACATTTGCAGGGATTACAATTACCGTTATATTACCGGTTATGAAAAATACGCTGTTGGAAGCTATATACGTCTGTCTACATACTTTCTGAAATCCTTCTCATGAAGCTCATCACTTGTAATATCTTCACCCTCATACAAAGGCTCTTTAGATAAATCTGTGATATACGCATTTATCTCTCCATAATCATAATCAGTTCCCTGTCCATATGAACCACTCATAAGTATAGGCATACCGCGTGCAAAAGCAGCTTCAAAATCTGAATCCGTCGGAGTATATCCATCCGCAAAATTCATATGCCAATCCTTCATATCCCATATTCCGTTTTCAAGCTTAACCTCTATACCATAATTATCATTCTTATATATTCCGCCATCTGTAAGATATCCTATCATATCATAATATAAATCCGTACCCGTCTCATCTTCATTATCGGCTGACGCATCTTACTGCACATTCGAGCCTGTAAGTTTATCAGCTTCATTCTGCCTCTCCACATCATCAATATCAATCGGTACAAAGTCAGACATGTTAAAAATCTTCAGCTGATTCGCAAAAACCTCCTCATAGTTATACGGGCAATAAGAAGGATATATGGAGATTTTCATATACATATTATCCTTGAACACATAAACAAGTGCTTGATGATGCGGTGCGCCATACAATATCTCGCCCGGTGCCGGCTCTACATGGGATTCCAGTTCAATATAGTAGCATGGAGTTCCGTCAATTAAAGCGCTGTAAAGACTGTATTTATGGTCGGAATGTGCCTCCCGGAGATGACTTAACTGATCAAGCATATACTCCTTATACCATTCATCTGTGGCTTCAACCTCATCCATATTATGAAGGAAATCATAACAGTTATAACACGCTTCTCCTCTGTCCATGGCTCCGTCATCCCAATGCTGGGCCCAGAGAGCCTGCGGAGCCTCACTCTCCATAGCATCCACAAATGCTTTTTCTTCACCAAATGAATTAAGGTAGTAATCCTCGTAAAGCTGTAAATCCCATCCCTGTCCGGCATAATAGGTTGTAAATCCGAAATAATCATTTACATAGTTGCCATTAGCATCAATGTATCCGCGCATATCCTCTGTATAGGCTGCCTTGTTATCCTTTGTTATAACTCCGTCAGAATAAGCAGTGTCTGAGTTTCCGTTACCTGCATCATCGTAAGAATCAGAATTACCGTTATCATCCTCCAAAGCGTATTGCGTATCTGTCGAAGTCTTATCCTTATCATCATTTTTATGATTAATGACAACTGCTGCCACAATACTGCCAATAACCGCTACTGCTGCCACTCCTATAGCAATCTTCGCACCTAAACTTGCAAATATTCCTCCCGCTTTCCCTGCTGCATTGCCTGCTAAATCAGAAACCACATTACCTGTTGCAGCTTCTCCTGAAAATTCCATAGCAGCGCCACTCGTCATTTGCGCTCCGACTCCATCTGATATAGCACCTGCAACTCCTGCACCGTATCCGACACCTGCCATCTCATATATGGCGCTCACTATCCCTGCCGCAGCCTGAGGCACATAATACCCCTTTGCCTCCTCTGCAAGCAAAAGTGCCAGAATCGGTACACCCGCAAATGAATAAAGCTTGGTATCATTTATCTGCTCATACTGCATTACCCCTGCCTTAATCTTACCACGTGCAACACTGAGTCTGTATTTGACCGTTCCCTCAGGGCACTCCATAGCAGCGGCAATCTCAGGTATAGTCATATTGTTGAAATAATACATAAGTACGGTCTGATACTGCACATCTGACAGGTAATTCTGCATTATATTCATCACTATCTGCCTGCGCTCCATATCCGTCACATACTCCTCAGGAAGAAAGAACTCGTTATCCTCAGCCATAAAGCCTTCAAGTGTTTCATCCTCAACAGGAACAGGTCTGTTAGCCTTAATGAAGTTCCTGCACTTGTTCGCAGCTATCTGCATAAGCCAGCTAAAGAAACTGTTTGGATTTTGCAGTTCACTTAGGCTCTTGTAAGCCGTAAGATATGTATCCTGCATCACATCAAGTGCGTCCTGTTCATTTTTTAGAAAATTAAAACATAGAAACCATACTCTCTGACTTGTCGCATTATACAAAGCTTCAAATGCTCTTGGATTGCCCTGTAAGGTTTCATATACCCATTCTACCATCTCATTTTCATTCATAGAATTAAAATCCTCCGTTTTTTAATTAAATTTTTGTGTCTACATATAATTAAGACAAATAAAACGGTTAAAAGGTTGGGTTATTTTAAAGATAATTTATTATATAATCGAGTAGGAGGGAAAATTAAATAAATTTTCCCGACCTCTCACACCACCGTACGTACGGTTCCGTATACGGCGGTTCAATCAACTTAACAAGTAACACATCTTTCGGTGTAGTAATCTAACATTGAGACTAATCCAAAGCGGGTTAGTCTTTCTTTGTTTATCGCAAAGTTCATTACTCTTCGTTGACATACGTAGGCTATCCTCTTACCCGTATAGGCTGTAATCCAAGCCGTGTCTTTATCAACTCCAAGCTTCATCAAGTTCTTTATACGATTCTGTGGAGTTTTCCAATGTTTCCAAATACACATACGCAATCTAAAACGAATTCTTGAGTCCATTTCCTTGCAAAGTGTTTTCATACTACCTATCTTGAAGTAGTTTATCCAACCTCTGATGAGCTGATTGAGCTTTTCCACCTTGTAACTGTTGCTAACGCCCCAACTACGGCTAGTGAGCTCTTTCATTCTCTTCTTAAACTTTGCTACTGATTTTGCATGCGGCTTTGCCTTAAACTGATGTGCCCTTGAATCAAAGTAGAATCCGAATCCAAGGTATTTTAGTCCACTTGGTCTGTCCACTTTACTCTTGGTCATGTTGACCTTGAGACCCAGTTTCTCCTCAATGAATCGAGAGATATTTCTCATGACTCTATTAGCAGACATTTCACTACCAACCATGATGATACAATCATCTGCGTATC
>CALGGL010000165.1 GCA_937915975.1 uncultured Lachnospiraceae bacterium
TGACTGGAGTTCAGACGTGTGCTCTTCCGATCTATCTCTTACCGATATCATTGAATAGACATTATTTTTCGAATAAGCTACATCTATACTGCTTCCATACTCCGAATGTTCTATGCAGTTTTTTATTATATTTGTAACAGCCTCTGTCTGCCATCTGAAATCACAGGTAATGCCCGCACTGTCATCACCTTTAATATTTAATGTGATATTTTTCAGGTCGCAAAGTGTAGATACATTCTGCGCTGCTTTTCCTACGATATCCTTTAGCAATACCTCATCCTTGATAAAATTAATCGTATCAGCATCAAATTTTGAAAGCTTAAGTATGGACTGAACGAGGAAATTTATATTGGTTGTTTCCCTTTTTATATCTCTTATAAAGTCCTCTCTTAGAGCCTCATCCATATCAGGTTCTTCTATAAGATTATCAAGTATAACCAAAATCGAGGTAATCGGAGTTTTTAACTGATGTGATATATCCTCAAGAGATTTTTTGAGGTTTCGCTTATCCTTTAAGGAATTATCTGCACTTTCCTTTAGCATAACTGTTGTCTTATAAATCTCATTTTTTAATATCGAGAGCTCATCCTCCGACATATCATCTATTTTAAGTGTGTAATTCTTACGGTTTATCTCCTCGATGTATCTGGTTATCTCTGATATTTCTTTATCCTTTCTTCTATTAAAAATTAAAAAAGCGACCAAAAGAAAGGATCCAAATGATATGATAATTAAAATATTTATCCAAAATAATCTTTGATGTATCTTATCATTTATCAAAACGGCAGAGTCTTTTTCGATATCCAAAATGTATCTTCTTAAAAACTCTCCACTTGATTTATCGCTATTAAGTATCTCTACAATCTCAGCATCACTTACATCAGGATATTTTTCTTTTACCGCTTCGATAATTGCCTCAAGCTTTTCATTATAATTTTTTGTATATATCCTGTATTCATAGACATTAAAAACTACAGTCATAGCTGTAAACAGCAAAAATATGACTGCAGTTATAAGTAAATATCTTTTTAGCTTTACCTTATTTTTCATCATCGATTCTATATCCTACACCTTTTACGGTTGTTATAATATCTGTTCCGAGCTTCTCTCTTATCCTTTTAAAATAAACCGTCACAGTATGGTCATCCACATCATTTCCGGTCCATTCCCAAATCTTATCAAGTATTACATTTCTCGTCACAACCTTATTTAAATCAAGGAATAAAAGATTTAAAAGCTTTAACTCAAGCGGTGAGAGCTCTATGATATCATCACCACGCAAAACAGTCATCTTATCCATATCAAAGGTTATATCCTTGACGGTTACCGTCTCCGTCTTCTTGTGCCTTAGAAGAATTTTATTGATTCTTGCAAGAAGCTCTTTAGTGGAAAACGGCTTTGTCACATAGTCCTCTGCACCTATATCAAGACCTCTTACGATACACTCCTCATCATCCTCTGCGGTAAGAAAAATCGTAGGTATATCATAAGCCTTGATATGCTTTTCATATAAATCAAATCCGTTACCGTCCGGCAGGGTTATATCAAGGATAATCAAATCAATGCTTGATTTATTATCCTCGATATACTTACACGCTGTCCTAAAAGAGGTCCTGAACTTAAACTCATACCCCTTCTTTTCAATTGCATACGAAAGACCCTTTATAATTGTATCGTTATCTTCTACCAGTAAAACAGTCATAATAACCTCATCAAAAATACATAATTATTATACAGAACAGGTGCCATGACACAATTTAGGTGCTAAGCAAATCGTGAGCGACAGCGAGATTTGCGTGTACCTAAATTGTGTCATGGTACCTAAATGATATATCAGATGTTTTCATTCCTTATGGTTTCAATTGTGTTTTGTTTATTTATCTTACTCATTGAATATCTCATTATACCTGCTATAAGCAAGAATACTACAAGTACAGCCATAATTACCGCCATATAAGGAACCGCAAATGCAAGGCCCTCATCCCTGCCAAGCTTTGTATATATAATATATGATAACAAAAGTCCCACAGGAAGTCCATACAATAAAGATTTCGTTCCCATAAATGCACTTTCGAGCCTTATCATATGATTAAATTCCTTTGTGGTCATACCGACTGACTTAAGCATTGCAAATTCCTTTTTCCTAAGCTCCATGTTGGTTGTTATGGTATTAAATATATTGGTTATACCGATAAGCGAGATAACAATTATGAAACCATACAGGAATATCGCTACAAGTAAGAATAAATTTCTCATCTGTCTTGCGCTTTCTGCAACATTTTCTATATATACACTATAATCTGCATCCTTAAACACCTTTTCAATATCATCCTGAAGCTTATCCGGTTTATCCGAGCTGTAAACTGCTACAAGATCCGGAATATCCATCCCAACGCTGTTATAATACTCCTCTGATATTATTATAAAAGCTGAATACTCATTTACACAGAAAGGAAATGTATCTGCCAAATATCCTACATCCAAATTTATTTCCTTATCTCCAAAAAGTGTGCCGCTTAAAGAATCACCTTTAGCTGCATCAAATTTTCTTGCTCTGTATTTATGCTCCTTTCCATCCTCATCATAAGCCATTATCTTGATATTGTCTGCAAGGATTCCCTTATCATATACCTCCTCATACTTAAGTCCGAGGGAATCTATATAGCTTCTGTAAGTCTTATCATCCGGTACAATTACCTCAACATATATATCAGCCTCTTCTCCATCATACCACTCATCATATCTCATAAGCTCCTTATATTTATCCGAATATTTTAAGCTTGAATCATGTAAGGTTGTTTCTCTATAAAACGCACATTCCTTTATATTATCGAAATTAGAGGTACTGTTAAGCATTTCATAAATCTCATCATCATCCGTAAATTGACCACCGCTTGAATAATGAGTATATATGTTGACAGACACATCGTATTCACGTATATCAACCTGATGTCTGACCAGATTAAATGCCATCTTCATAAAGGATGAAAGTGCCACAAATATTATAACCGAAACAGTTATGGAAATGATGGTTGTACGGTACTTCTTTTTATTTCTCTTAAGGTTCTTATAGGAAATCTCACCGCCCATACCAAATATATTTTTGATTAGTTTAGGGCTCTTTAGCTTCTTGGCCTTAACCTTGATATCACCACTGTTTCTAATCGATACAATAGGTGAAACCCTTGAAGCCTTAAATGCGCTTCTAAAGGCGGAAAGGTATATGGTAATCGCTCCAAGTATTACGGAAATAACTATCGCTATAACAGATGGAGAAAATACCAAAAAGCCTGTATTTCCAAAAAGCTCATCCACCATAAGCAGATTACTTACCTTAATAAGTATAAATGAAGCAAGCTCTCCGCAAAGTACGCCAAGAGGTATACCTATCAAACCAAGTATAAGTGCCTCATACATGACATTTTTTCTGATCTGCTTTTTGGTTGCACCGACACTTCTAAGCATGCCATACTCCCTGATTTTTTCGGTTATTGATATATCAAAGGAATTCTTGATGCAAAACACCGATGTGACAATTATTATAATGCAGACTATAACTACCACGATACCAAAGCCGCCAAGAGTTTCCTTGCTTAACGGATTATCTTCAAGTTCTATAAGATAGTAGTTAAAATCAAATGAATATCTTATATCCTTTAACAATTCAAAGACCTGCTGGTATTCCTCTTCCGAATTAAAATCACCCTTCTCATATTTTTCGTAAATTCCGGAATCTATGCCCAATATACCTGCTGTAATCTTATATGCATCCTTTAAGACCTTTTTCTTATAACGTACATAAACCTGGACCTTGCCCTGCATATCCTCTTCATCTATATGCGTTATAAATGTATAGCCCGGTGCCTCATAGTCCTCCATGCTTGGTCTTTCACATATACCGACTACAATATAGGTTTTTGTTTCTGTATCTACAATGCTTTCGCTGTAGTCCTTATATTCATCATATATTTCATCATCTGATACCTCGTCGGATGAATTTTCATTTTCTATTGTATCTTCTTCTTTTTCGTCACTACCCATATCAGCTTCATCGCTATCAGTGTCTGTAGTCTCATCTCCATAAGACTCTTCATCATTCATATACTCAAGCTCTGAACTTGTGATATAAGGATTATACTGGGTAAGCTCATTACCCTCACTGTCCATTCTCTTTCCAACATCAAGAGTTATGGTATCACCTACGGAAAGACTGACTCTTCCGTTTGTCTTTAAATGTGTAGGTATAACAATCTCATTTTCATTTTCTGGAAATCTTCCTTCAACCAGATTGATTCCAAGCTTTTTTTCGGATTCATCTGTAAAGCCCATCACAAATGCGTAAGGCTTATATTCATTTTTTGAATCGGAAAGCACTGCATATCCTACATTTTCAACCAGATAGGTATCTTCAACACTTCTGTTATTTTTGATATTAACAACTTCCTCGTAAGGCACATCTCTAAAGCTTACGTGATAATCTCCCTTTTGCCTTTTCTCATATTTAATCATTGAATCGATAAAGCTTTGAAACATGGTTGCAACAGCTGTTATGAGTGCAACCGAAAGCATAATACCGATTATCGTAACAATCGTTCTTTTTTTATTTAACTTTAAATCCTTTATTGTCAGCTTTTTAAGTACATTCATATCCTATACCTCGCTTAACCTTCCATCTTCTATCCTGATAATCCTGTCTGCCATCTTGGCAATCTCCATGTTATGTGTAATCATTACAATAGTTTGTGCTCTCTCCTTATTGGACTTCTTAAGCAGTGCAACTATCTCATCACTTGACCTTGAATCAAGATTTCCTGTCGGCTCATCCGCAAGGATAATCGACGGATTGGTTATAAGCGCACGACCTATTGAAGTTCTCTGCTGCTGTCCTCCTGAAAGTTCATGAGGCAGATGCTTTCTTCTGTCCGTAAGTCCCAAAAGCTTAAGCAGCTCGTCAAGATTCTTCTTATCTACATCCTTATTATCAAGTGAAAGAGGAAGAGTTATATTTTCCTCGACATTGAGTATAGGTATAAGATTGTAGAACTGGTATATAAGTCCTACCTGTCTTCTTCTAAAAATTGCCAGCTTGTCATCATCAAGCTCGGATATATCCTTTCCGTCTATAATGACCTTCCCCGAGGTAGGTCTGTCTACACCGCCGATAAGATGAAGCAGTGTCGACTTACCACTTCCCGATGCTCCCACTATCGCAACAAACTCACCCTTTTCTACTGAAAAAGAAGCATGATCAAGCGCCACAACCTCGGCTTCATCCTTTCCGTATATCTTTGTTAAATCCTCTACTCTCAAAATTTCCATACTGAAACTCCCTTCTTAAATCTTGTAACAAGAATCGCAATCCCTGCCACATCCTCATATGACATGTACGTAATCCTTGTCACACTTTTATTAACTTGCTGTCATTATAACTCACCCAAAGTTACAACAAAGTTACTATTAAAAATATTTGTAATTTTATTATGAAAGCGCGAGACGGCGCTGCGTGCCGGTGGCACGCGTCCAGCGCGGACCGAGTCGGCAGACGAGAAGATCGAACCTTCGAGCCCCAAGGGGCTCGTTATGCAAGAAAAAAAGGATACCTACGAAGTAAGGTATCCTTTTTTCTTGCATAAAAAGAGCGCGAGACGGGGATCGAACCCGCGACCCCCTCCTTGGCAAGGAGGTGCTCCACCGCTGAGCCACTCGCGCATTTGCTTGCCGTTTCATAACGACAAGACATATATTAACATAATGTTTTGATTGTGTCAACCGATTTTTTTCAAAAAACGATCGTAAAAATCTGTTATAATTCGCACTTAAGAATTCAGGTCAATATAGGTAGTGATAAGCTCGTGAATCTTTTCACAGTCATTTTCGGATATACTCTCATTTAAAACTGCCATAAAATCACTGTCCTCACCTATATAGGTCTTTTTATTAATCTCATTCATAATAACATGTGCATCGTCCGATACACTTTCACCCAAAAGTTCATCCAGCTTTCTAAGCATACCAATATCTATACCTGAGCCGTTACCCATATCCGCTTCTGCATCCTCTGCATCCTCTGTATCCTCTTTTTCCTCCACATCATAATCAGAAGCATTCTCTGCCGTATCAGCTTCATTTTGTGTAACGTTGTCGAGCTCATCTATATAATCAAGATACTCACCGATGCTGTTCATAAGCTCTTCCAGGTGAACAAGAAGCTTTTCGTAATTATTATTCATATAGGTTTTATTATCTGAATTAATCGCTGCCTCAATTCTTGCCGTTTCCTGTGAAAATACATAAGCACCCACATTATAGCTTGATGCCTTAAGCGTATGAATTCTTTGCTTAAACCATCTGGTATCCGAGATACCGTGAGCTTCGATAATCTCTTTAAGATTGTTGTTCTTTTTATAAAATGAACGAAGTATCTTATTAAATACATCAATACTTCCGCCGATTTTCTCAATCGCCTTTTTTATATTTATTTTTTCTTCAAGCCTGTATAGTCCTTCGGCGTATTTTGAATTGCTTATATAATCGTCAACATTACTTGATTTCTCTTTTATCTTATCCTCAGGAAGACAGTCCTTTAAAATGGCAGCAACACGTCTTACATCCATAGGCTTAAGAAGGGTTCCCGTAAAACCGTTTTCCAAAAGTACATCACTGTTGTCGGAAATGGTGTCATAATCAAGAGAGATAATAGGTAAAAGCATATACTTTTCCCCATCTAAGCTGCGAATCTCTTTCATAGTATCCGTACCGTTCATAACAGGCATAGCCAAATCCATGAAAACAACATCATAATCATTATTCATAACCTTATCAATCGCTGCCATGCCTGATTCCGCTGTATCAATGCTCATCTCAAAGGAAAGAAGTGTTTTAACGGAAACCTCCCTGCTCACTGCCTCATCATCCACAACAAGTGCCTTAACCGAAGGAAGCCACATCTTATCGGCAATCTCCTGTGAAACTATATCATCGATTTTTTCTCTGTCCCTGTCAATCTGGTTATCATCTGCAATTACCTGATTAAGTGACAATGTAAAATTAGAGCCTCCTCCATATACACTTTCAACTGATATATCTCCGTTCAAAAGCTTTGAATATCCCTTTGCAATGGCAAGCCCGATACCGTTTCCCTTGCTAATATTGTTCTTCCTGTTATCAACTATACTGTAAACCTCAAATATGTCCGAAAGTCTTTCCTCCGAAATACCTATACCCGTATCCGAGATAGTGTAGCTTACACTGATTTCCTTTTCTTTAAAATCATAAGAATCAACGGAAATTGTAATAGACCCTTCTTTTGTATACTGAACGGCATTATCGATAAAAATCTTTAAAATACTTTCTATCTTTTCACTGTCACCGATTAAATTATCCGTAATGTTATCACCCAGTTCAACAAACAGCTTAATATTCTCCGGATCAATATTTTCCTTTGCATATTCCGACAGATTAAATACAATGGAAGAAACAGAATACGGCGCATCTGTTCTTTCTATTCTTCCCGCTTCTATCTTCGCAAGAAGAATTATATCATCAACCTTGTCAAGTATTCCGCTTCCTATATCATATATATCCTGTACATTTTCCTTATACGCATCATCGGAATCCATAAGCTTGATAAGCTCCTCTGCCTTTGAAATCATAGCATTTACCGGAGTTTTAATCTCATTACTCATATTTGCAAGGTAGTCATTTTTAGCAGTGCTTGTTTTTATGACCTCCTCATGTTCTTTGGAAAGCTCCTCAAGCTCCTTATTCTTGCTCCTTATACTCTTTCTCATTCGTAAAATACCTATAACAATAAGAAGCGAGACGACAAGTATAGCTCCAACTATAATTATTTTTGAAACAGGATTTTCCGAAAAACTGTTTTCCTTTTCAACAGTAAATGAAATTTCATTCTCACAAGGAGTACCGTCGCCGTTATATGCATTTATATGAAATGTATATATTCCGCCTTCAAGGTTTGTGTATACAGCCTGCATCGTATCCTTTCCGGATATTAGTATAGGTTCGGTATCAAACCCTTCCAGTCTGTATTCAACCACGATATCTCCCCTGTTGCAATAGCTGAACACGGCAAAATCGATTGTAATCTTTGAGACATCACTTCCGACCTTAAGACCGTTTGCCAAATCATCAAATTCATATCTTTGTCCGTCAACATCGACCGCAGTAACTCGTATCTTCGGTGCAATCTGGTTATATGTTATATTTTTTGTATCAAGAGAACATATACCTGTATTACAGCAAACATAAAGCACACCGTTTTTATCCATATAGGAATTACTGTAAGCATTTATTGTTTTATTGAGTCCGTCATCAGAATCAAGATATCTTCCCGAAATTCCGTTTGAACCGAGAAGCTCCTCCTCTGTTGTTCTTAAAACTCCCATGGAGCTTATTATCCACACAAAATCATCATTTATAATTATGTCATAAATATTATTTGAATACTCAATATTGGATATCGTTCTGTACGTATCATTATAAAATCCGAGTCCGTTATCGGTACCTATCCATAACCCCTTTTCGCCTTCTTCTATGGACGTTATCATACCGGCATTCATACCGCTTTCTTCATCGAAGCTATCCACAATTTCATTGATATTTCTTTGGAATACATATAATACTCCGCCATCGGTACCTGCGTATAAATAACCATTATCATCCTGATATACGCACAATACATTTTCATATCCCATGCCATCTTTTTTTCCAAAGGTATGCTGCACTTCACAATCCCTGTTTACAATCGCAATACCCTCATTTGTTGCAACAGCAAGGTTTCCGTTATCAAGCTCAATACACGAATTAACCGAATTACTCGGAAGCCCCATGGCTCTTGTAATACTTACAAGTCTTTCCTCCACTGTTTCCTTATTTGAAGAATATTTTATAAGTCCGTATTTTCTGTATGTACTTATCCATAGGTTTCCATCCGAATCAGACATAATATTTCTGACACTTATACCTTCCAACGCATCCGTTAGTTCGTTGGTAATCCTCTCACCCGTACCGTTATATATGATAAGTCCGTCATCTGTACATATATATTGATTGTTCTTATAGCTGTAAACGGCATTTACCATTGTCGCAGGCATACCGGAGTACATATTGTAATCCGTAAATTTACTTTTTGAAAGAAGGAGTACGCCCATTCTGTAGGATGCTATCCAATAGTTTCCTTCGTAATCCTCAATAATATCCGAAAGATAGCTATCCATCTCGCATTCCGTAAGTCTGGTAAAATTATTCCTTTTATCTAAAAAACCGATTCCGTTATCAGCGCATACCCAGACAGAACCGTTACTGTCCTCAAGTATTTTATTTATTCCGTAAACCTCTGTCTCAACAACATTTGTCAATTCCTTATTATCTATTATTATTATATTTCTTCCCGATGTACCGAGATAAACCCTGTTACCAATAACCCTTATGCATCTTAAATCATCTCCGTAGGTCATCTCCTGTGTACTTATGACATCATAGCTTCCTCCGGCGGAAAAAACATACAGATCATTATTTCCGGACACAGCATAAACAAAATCCTCCGAAACATCCATAAAACCGAATTCAATACCCGAAAGCTCCTCCGAAACGAGCTCCATAACTGCGTTTCCGTCCTCTCCGTCTTTTATGGTATATATTCCCTTAGGTGTAGAAATGTAGATATCTCCGTCATCGGTTTCACATATATCGTTTATTGCTTTTATTCCGTCATAGTATTCATTTTCAAGATGCTTATATTCGCCATCCTTAAGATAAAACAGACCGTAATTACCTGTTCCGATCCAAACCTTACCTTCGGAATCCTGCATAAGACAGTTTATGGAATAAACATCCGCACTCTCAGTATTCCACAAATTAATAGTCGCAAAACTTGAACCGTTATATCTGTAAAGTCCGCCATCCGTTCCAATCCAGATATATCCGGATGATGATTGTAAAAGACAATTAACCTCATTATTTCCTATGCCGTTATTCTGGTTATATATTGTCTGGGAAAATGATGACAGATATGCATCCTTTGCCTTAGAATCAATACTTCCGTCAATCATAGGAACGGTTAAAGACACGAGAAAAAGGCATACCAAAAGGAATGCCTGAATTTTTCTTCTCATAAATTGTCTTTTTTTATTTTTCATAGGTTTTACCATTACAATAATACCGATTACAAATGGATCTATGCTTCCCTAAGAAATGCCTTGTAACACTTATATGCCTCATATATATCAGCCTTTGAGGTTACTTCCCAAGGAGCATGCATATTAAGAACCGCTACACCGCAGTCTATTACTTCCATACCGTAAAGAGAAAGAATATATGCTATGGTTCCGCCGCCGCCCACATCAACCTTTCCAAGCTCGGCTGTCTGAAAGCATATATTATTATTGTCCATAATGTTTCTGATTGCGGCCATATATTCGGCATTTGCATCATTTGAACCGGACTTGCCTCTTGAGCCGGTAAACTTGCAAAATACTACTCCGCGTCCGAAATACGATGCATTGTTTTTATCAAATGCACTGTCAAACAAAGGATCATATGCAGCATTTACATCTGAAGAAAGCATCCTTGACGCTGCAAGACATCTTCTTAAAGCAATGTCATTATAATCTCCCATTGCATTTAATATTTCCGCAACGGTATTTTCAAAAAACATGGAACGCATACCTGTTGCGCCCACACTACCAATTTCTTCCTTATCGGTAAGAAGACAGCAGGTAGTCTTTTCAACCTTATCGATTTCAAGCATGGCAACTAAGGATGTATATGCACATACCCTGTCATCCTGACCGTATGACATAATCATACTTCTGTCAATTCCCGCATCTCTTGCACAGCCTGCAGGAACAACCTCCAATTCCGCTGATAAAAAGTCTTCCTCATCCATACCGTATTTTTCATTTATAATCTTAACAACATTTTTCTTAACGGCATCCTTTTCCTCATCCTTAAGCGGAATACTGCCAAACAGTATATCAAGATTTTCTCCTTCGATAACCTTATTTGCTTTCTTTTCCATCTGTTCACCGGCAAGATGAATCAAAAGGTCGGTTACACCGAATACCGGATCTTCCTTATCCTCACCTACGGATATATCTATCACAGTACCGTCCTTTTTTACCACAACTCCATGAATGGCAAGAGGAAGCGTAACCCACTGATATTTCTTAATACCTCCGTAATAATGTGTATCAAGATATGCGAAATCCCCCTTCTCATACAAAGGATTTTGCTTAATATCCATACGCGGAGAATCAATATGTGCTCCAAGTATATTAATTCCTTCTTCAACAGGCTTTGTTCCTATGTTAAAAAGAGCAACGGTCTTATCCATGCAAATATTATAGATTTTATCACCTGCTTTAACCGTCTTTTTCTCTTTTATTATATCAGCAAGATTAATATATCCCTTTTCCTCAACAGCCTTGATAATCTCTTTTATACATTCTCTTTCGGTTTTTCCTTTATCGAGAAATTCCCTATATCCCTTGCAAAGCTTTTCCAACTCATTTAAAGAATTCTCATCATATGTCTTCCATGCATTCTGTCTTTCCATTATTTCACCTCATTTTTTTATATTATTCTTGACTATATAGTGTTATTCAATACACTCTTAAGTATTTCAAATGCTTTATCACATTCCTCTTTAGTTACATTTAAAGGTGGAACGAGACGTATTACCGAAGGTCTTACCGCAGTTATAAGCAGACCGCTATCGGCTGAATTATACTTAACGTCAGTCGCAATATCCCTGTCAAATTCCACGCCTATCATAAGGCCTTTACCTCTTACCTCCTTAACATAAGGCAGCTTGACAAGCAGGCTTCTAAAATACTCACCCATTTTATCCGAGTTATCCGAAAGGTTATTGTCGATTATCTCCTTTATCTGTGCATAAGAAGCCGCACAGCAAACAGGATTACCTGCATAAGTGCTTCCGTGTGCACCCGGTCCGAAAGTAAGAGCAAGCTTTGCACTTGTACACATAGCTCCTATAGGCATACCTCCGCCCATAGCCTTTGCCATACTTACGCAATCCGGTTTAACATCATATCCCATATATGCCATAAGACTTCCTGTTCTTCCCCAACCGGTCTGAACCTCATCGAATAATAAAAGCATATCCCTTTCATCGCAAAGCTTTCTGAGTCCCTGCAAAAATTCCTTATCGGCAGGAATAACTCCGCCCTCACCCTGTATCGGTTCCACCATAACCGCGATGGTATCCTCGTCACAGGCATCCTCAAAGGCCTTTAGGTTATTGTACTCCGCATAGGTTATTCCCGGTATGAACGGATCGTAGTTATGCTGTATTGCCGAACCCGGCTGACCGGTTGCGGCAAGTGTTGCAAGTGTTCTTCCGTGAAAGCTGTTAAGTGCAGTTACAATCTTAAAACGGTTCGGTCCGTAGTTATCTTTTCCGTATTTCCTTGCCAGCTTCATCATTACCTCGTTTGCCTCGGCACCGGAATTCTGAAAATATATCTTTTCCATACCTATGCTCTTACAGATAAGCTCTGCAAGCATACCCTGAGGTATCGTATAACAATAATTGGAGGCATGAATAAGGCTTTCACACTGCTCCTTAATAGCATTTACAACCTTAGGATTACAATGTCCCGCACTGTTTACGGCAATACCCGCCATAAAATCCAGATATTCCTTACCCGTTTCATCCACAAGATAAGCATCATGACCTTCATTTGCAATAAAATCAAACCTCTTAAAGGTATCGTAAAAATATGTATCATACATATTCTTAATATCTTCTTTTGTTTTTCCTGTTTCATTTAACTTCATATCAATCATACTCCTTAATTTGTATCACATATAAAAATGTGTCAACGGGGACCATCCCCGCTGACACAAATTGAATACCATCCCCGTTACGCACAAAATATATCTGTTATTTATCACCGTATATACTGCTGCCGATAAGCTTATCCAATACACTAACGAGTGTTCCGATCTCCGGCTTGCTAATCTGCTCATTGGCTCCGAGCAATGCTCCCTTTCTCTTCATATCATCATTGATAAGTGAAGAGAAAATAACTATAGGAAGATGCTTTAAGCCTTCTGTTTCTCTGATAAGCTTAATAAGATGATGTCCATCCATAAGAGGCATCTCGATATCGGTTATTACACATTTAACACCATAATCAACACCATTATTCTTCTTAAGCTGACTTAAAAAATCCCATGCCTCCTGACCGTTGTTCTTAACCGTAAGCTTGGTATAGCCTGCCATACTGAGAGAATCCTTAATAAGCTGACAAAGCATAAGTGAATCTTCAACTATAAGAATAGGAAGCTCATTTCTTTCTCTTTCTCCGAGAGCCTCAACCTGAGATACCTTAAGACTTGTCTCAGGACATATCTCCTCAACTATTCTCTCGAAATCAAGGATAATAAGAAGATTATTTTCCTTCTTGTTTGGTATTTTGCACATTTAATCGTACCTTTGTCCCAAATAAGAACATAAAACAGAATCGAAATGAAAGTATTATTATTAAACGGAAGTGCCAACAAGAATGGCAACACTTTTACTGCACTATCGGAGATTGCACGTCAATTGGAGAAGAATGGTGTAGAGTCGGAAATCATGCAGCTGGGCAACAAGCCCGTTCGTGGCTGTATAGCCTGCGGACAGTGTCAGGCGAAGCAATTAGGGCATTGTGTCTTTGATGACGACATCTGCAACCGTATCGTTGAAAAGCTCAATGAGGCCGATGCGCTCATCGTGGGTTCGCCTGTCTATTATGGTCAGCCCAACGGTGCTGTAATGGCAGTTCTGCAACGTGCCTTCTTCTCAGGTGCCCAAGTACAGAACAAGCCTGCGGCAGCGGTAGCTATCTGCCGTCGTGGTGGTGCTACGGCTGCATACCAGACGATGAACATGATATTCGAGATGATGAACATGCCTGTGGTTACTTCGCAATATTGGAACATCGCCTACGGCTTGGCACCCGGTGAAGTAATACAGGACACAGAGGGAATGCAGACCATGCGAGTGCTTGCCGACAACATGGCCTGGCTGCTGAAGAAGATTCACGCCAATGGTAATCCCGATTATCCTGAACGCGAAGAGTGGCAAGGCATGAACTTTATCAGATGAATCAGAGACAATGACAATACAAGAATTTCGTGATTACATGGCATCGGGCAAACCCGTCGTTGGCGGTGGTGATGTCCACATGATGTTTCATCAGCTGTCGCAGGAGGCACTGAAGATAACAGCAGAGATTAACGGCAAGTACCATACTCCAGAGCAGTTGCACGATTTGCTGGAACAGCTTTGGGGGCGTGAGGTACCCAAGACGGTAGGAATGTTTCCTCCGTTCCATACCGATTGCGGTAAGAACACCGTTGTTGGTGAACGCGTCTTCATCAACATGGGGTGTAAGTTCCAAGATCAGGGCGGCATCACCATTGATGAGGGAGCCCTTATCGGCCATAATGTCGTGCTGGCAACCATCAATCATGATCTTGACCCAGCCAAGCGTCAGAGTATGAGCTATGCTCCCATCCACATCGGCAAAAATGTCTGGATTGGAGCCAATGCCACCGTTCTTGCTGGAGTAACCATCGGCGATGGAGCCGTAGTAGCTGCTGGTGCAGTAGTGACAAAGGACGTTGAACCGAATACCATTGTTGGTGGCGTTCCAGCCAAAGTGATAAAAAAGATAGAGATAAAAGACAGATAAATCGGAATTTATCAGTAAAGATGGAGAAGATACTGAAGGTTCACCACGTCAACGACTACGCCCGATACATCGGGGCACCGGAGTTGCACCCGCTCGTCTCGGTGATTCACTACGACGAGTTGGAGCACTGTCGCCATTCGCTGAACAACTATGATGTTTATGCGATGTTCATCGGCGACGAGGAACTGGAGGACTTGTCGTATGGGCAACTGCAATACGACCTTCACTGCCATGCGCTGATGTGCGTGGCTCCCGGACAGATAGGTGGCAAGGCTGATACAGGCGAGGAAATCCACACCAAGGGCTGGGCACTGCTCTTTGACACCGAACTGCTGCGTAACTCAGAACTTGGACGCCGCATGGCCGACTATCATTTCTTCTCCTACAGTACCAGCGAGGCCCTGCTGATGTCGCCCAGTCAGCGGCAAAGCATTGTTACACTGCTGGAACAGATTCGCACAGAACTCAGCCAAGAAGAGGATGCCCACACCCTGCGCATCGTGACCTCGCTGATAGAGCAGGTGCTGGAACTCATCAGCCGCTACTATGCGCTACAGCTCTCCACATCGGCCACGACGACAAACTCCGACCTCTTGCCGCGTTTCGAGCGTCTGTTGCAGAGGTACTATGACGATGGTTTGCAGCGCAGTCTGGGACTGCCCTCGGTGAAATACTGTGCCCAGCAGTTGTTCCTTTCACCCAACTACTTTGGCGACCTTATCCGTGAGTTGACTGGCGAATCGGCCACTTCCTACATCCGTCGTTTCATCATGCAGCGTGCCCAGTCGCTCCTGATTAGCGGGGCCACCATCACTGAAACCGCAGAACAACTGGGCTTCGACTATCCGCAACACTTTACCCGGCAATTCAAGAAGCACTACGGAGTAACTCCTTCTGAATTTACGAGGAAGTGAAACAAGGCGTGTAGTCAGGCTTTATGAAAAGCAACACATCCGTGTCACCTCTGCGATGACACGGATGTATTTCCCAAATACAATACTTTTACTCTGGTTTATAAATCCAATTCCTTTTATTTCAACGTCTCACCATATACTTTGCCTATCTTCACGCAGTCGCCGATGATGTCGCCTGTGCGCAAGTATTTGTAGGTAGGCATTTCAAAAAGTACGGGCTTCAGTTTCGAGTAGTCAGGCTTGCCCTTCTCGTCAAGTTTGTCTTCATCGACATAGGTGTTGAGGATGGTGCAGATGTAGTTCTTGAAGCCGTCAATCTCGTAGGTGTCTATCACCTCACATTCCATCACCAGTGGCGACTGCTCGATAATGGGCATACCAGCCTCGCCCAGATGGTAAGGGAACAGGGCCGACTTATCAGTCTTGGCTCCGCTCACCGTTCCCGTGTAGTCGGCAGCGTCCAGGAATGTCTCGTCGATGATGTTGATGGATAGTTTATCCTGCTCGTCTATGGCCTTTACGCTGTGGTGCGATGAATGTACGCTCAGCAGCAGTTTCGAGTGGCTGACGATGCCGATGTGTGCCACCAACAGCCAGTTTATCTTTCCCCCTTCTCCGACAGTTCCTACAACTGTGGCTGGTGTGGGATAGAGTGCCAGTTTCTTTCCAATGTTCTGTTTCATATTGATGTTATTTCGTGAATTTCTTTCCGTCCTTAATGACGATGCCTTTGTGGCCGGCAGAGGCGGGAGTGCCATTCAGCGTATATGAACGCGATTCAGTACCTGCGGTGTTCCGGCTCTCGTTGCTTATATTGCTGATGCCTGTCGCATCTGACGTGAGCGAGAGGGTGACGGTGATGTTGCTCTCTCCTGCTTTCAGGAATGTGCGTAGCTGGCTTTCCGACAGGCCGTCAATCTTGCCCAAGCGGGTATAGCTCCATGAGTTAGAACCATAGAACAGGCAGATGTTGCTGCCGTTATAGAGAACGACATCTCCCGGCTGTGCCGTCATCTGCTGGTTGCTTGTCGGGAGTGAGAAGCCAAGCGACCCCCATATCTCGAAGCCGCCACTGGAGTTGAGCGTAACTTTGACAGCACCGTTCTGTAGCCGTTCCACGAGTTCCTGCGTTGCCGCATTATTGGCAAGGGTTATGCTCTGAGTCTGTCCTGCGATGGTAATATACATTTTAGTCATTGTCTGTGCATTGACTTCGTTATTCCCATTCTCGCTGCATGCAACGAATACGAAGAGAGTTACAACGAGAAAACATTTTCTGAATAAGGTTTGCATTATGCTTGCTGACTTTCTACAATTACTAATAGTTCACTCCATCGTGTGTTCCCAACCGCCACGGGTGTCAATGCCGGTGTCATCGGCAAGTTGTTCCAAGCGGGCGACCTCCTCGTCTGCCAGCACAATCTTGGCGGCTTCGGCAGCCTCGACAACGTGGCGCTCCTTGGTGGCTCCGATGATGGGCAGTGTGCCCTTGGCGATGGCCCAGGCAATGCCTATCTGCGAACAGCTGGCGCCATATTTCTGCCCGATGGCGGTCATCTCGCTGGTCAGTGCTTCCAACTGCGGCAGCACGGGGTTGTACTTCTGTCCGCGATCACTCTCTGCAGGTAGCGGATTCTCCTTGTTATATTTGCCGGACAGGGCTCCCTGCTCCAGCACCATATAGGCCCAGAATTCAATACCTTGCTCGCGGCAGTAGTCGAGCACACCGCCCTTTTCGCTCGAACGATAAAGCAGCGAGAAGTGGTTCTGCACGGCAGAGACCTTGAAACCAGCCTCGCCCAGTATCTCGTTAGCCCGACGAATCTCCTTGATGTTGTGGTTCGACACGCCCACGCGCTTCACCTTGCCCGACTGGAGCAAGGGAATCAGTCCCGGTGTCCAACGTTCCACGTCCATCGGATTGTGAATCCAGTAGACGTCGATGTAGTCGCAGCCCATGCGCTCGATGGATGCCAGGGCCATCTTCTCTACCGAATTCTCGAACACTTCGGCAATCTGCGGGGTGAACTTCGTGGAAATCTGTACATCCGCACGGTTGTAGCCCTGTGCCAGCGAACCAAGAATCTTCTCCGACTCGCCCATACCGTAGGCCGTGGCCGTGTCCCAGAGGTTCAGTCCAGCATTCATCGCCGCATCGAATACGGGCTTCAGGTTCTCCACGTCGGTCTTACTGCCGAATACCTTGTCTCCTCCAAATGCTCCTGCGCCCCAAGCCCAGGTGCCTAATGCAATCTTTGTCATAATTCTCTGTTGCTTTTAATTTGATGGTGCAAAGGTACGGCGAATTCCGGATAGTCCACCTAAACGATTTACTGATAAATCAACCACTTTTACAGATTCCCATCTTTTTTTTCGTCTCTCTGCAGCCCAAGTAAATTCCAATTTACCTGTAAGTGGAAGGGAGCAGCATCCAATATGGGGTGCTGCTCCTTTATCATATCATTATGTTCAAGATTGAATATACGCCAATAGAAAGGTAAATCGGAATTTGGTGTTCATACATTTTTATCGGCAAGCCGTCTGGGTCTTGGAAAAAGAGAAACCTTTTGCTAGTGTATTCATCATCTTTATCAAGTATTAAGTTTGGCGCGATTTGCCAGATGATTGGCGCAATATCCACGGTGACATTGCACATTTTGCCGTACCTTTGCACCCGAATTTCAAACATAATAAAGAAAACAAAACATGAAAAGAGTAGAATTTAAGAACAGAGACATTACCGTAGTGGGCAATCTCTATGTGCCCGAGGAATTCAATGAAAGCAAGCAGTATCCTGCTATTGTCATCTGCCATCCCGCAGGCGGCGTGAAAGAACAAACCGCAGGCACCTATGCTGAACAGCTGGCCAAACAGGGCTATGTCACTATGGCCTACGATGCCAGTTATCAGGGAGAGAGCAGCGGCGAACCGCGACAGATGGAAAATCCTTATATCCGTACGGAAGACATCAGCGCAGCCGTGGACTTCCTGACCACGCTGCCATACGTGGATAACAACCGTATCGGTGCCCTTGGCATCTGTGCTGGAGGTGGCTATGTGGTTTCTGCTGCCATGCGTGACCGTCGCATCAAGACTGTTGCCACAGTGAGTGCCGTCAACATCGGCGAGGGCTTCCGTTATAGTTGGGGCGGTCATGCCACACCTGACTCGCAGAATCTGATAGGACTGTTGGAAAATGTAGGCCAAACCCGTACAGCACAAGTGAATGGCAGCGAACTGGTCTATGTACCACTTGTGCCAAAGAGCAAGGAAGGACTGACGTTGCCCGATATGATAGAGGCCAACGACTACTACTGGACTCCGCGCGCCCAGCACCCCCGTGCTGTCAGCTGTATGCTCCTTGTCGATTTGGCACAGCAGGCCACGTTTGATGCCTTTCACCTCGT
>CALGGL010000166.1 GCA_937915975.1 uncultured Lachnospiraceae bacterium
GCCTGCGCTTGGCGTGATGTATCTTGACCGAGAAACACTGGAGATGACTCCTGTGGTTTATGTAAAGGATGTTGAAAATACGACTCCGATAATTGCCGATGATGCCATAGAATACAATGAGCAAAACGGAAGAAATACTGACTATGCCGGAAGAGATTTCATATATGATTATTCCTATGCCGGCGGAATCACAGGTAAGGTAAGCCGCAATATGATCGTGGATAACTGTTCGAATTCTTCATCGGGAACGGTTTCAACAAAGGGAACCTATACAGGCGGTTTGGCTGAGGTGAACGAGGGACTTATAACTTCATGTAAGACCAATTCTTTCGGTAAGAGCGTTGACGATTATATAGGCGGTATATGCGGACTTAATAAAGAAGCGGGAAGAGTTGAAAACTGTACACTTAAAAATATTACAATAAGCGGACGTTTAGTAGTCGGAGGAATAGCTGCAGAAAACTTCGGTAACATTTCAGGAAGTGATGTATCCGGACTAAAGCTTCTTGTGTCGGGAAAAGATGTTGTTGATACGGAAACAAATGAAATCACAACCGATGGTATGGCAGGAGGACTTGCGGCATACAATGCAGGAAAAATTAATGTAAATAAGGATATTGATATTACAATTACTTCAAGCGGTAATTATTCGGGTGCTGTTACGGCATATAATGCAGGAAACGGAATTGTATTAAATAATAAATTATCGGATACCCCTGACATAACCAAGGATATCTCCGAGTATAAGGATGAGTATGTAAGCATTACCGGTTCGGTAAACGGTAATAAATGTGTCGGTGGTGTTATTGGAAAGAATACAAGCAGCAATACAAGTGATGTTATTGCCGGCTTCACCAATAAGGCTGTAGTAAATGCGACAAGAGGAACAGCAGGCGGTATCGTGGGTGATAATTCATCCGGAAATATAATTGCATTCTGTGACAATTATGAGGTAATCACAGCTGCCAATGCAGGTAATGCGGGCGGTATAACCTCTGTTAACAGCAGTACAATAACAAAATGTAATAATTATGCTGAGATAAAAGCAGCTTCGGGTATGTGCGGCGGTATCGCTGCAATAAACGATGAGGGTGCTTTGATTTCCTATTGTCTTGTTGAGCCTAAGGAAGGAAAATCGTCCTTGGATTTCACTTCAAATGAGGCTGTTGGAGGAATATCGGCACTTAACAGCGGAAATATAGAAAATGTTAAATTAAATAGTATTAATGTGTATAACTATACAACAAGCGATGTAAGTTATATTGGTGTAATAACAGGAATAAATGATAAAACAGGCTTAATAAAGCTTTCTGAGTCCGATTCATCGAATAAGGTAATAGATAACTGTACGGCAAAGACCTATACAGATTACAGCTATGTAGGCGGTGTAGCGGGAACCAATAAGGGAACAATAAAAGGTGCTGCACTTAATGAAGAGAATCTTCCTACCACGATAATTGAATCCTTTGTCGGATTTATGCCTAATTCCGCAGCGATCGCAAGTCTTGGCGGAGTTGCGGGTGCGAACTACGGAACAATATCCAATATATCCGTTGACGGTCAGATAATAGGTGATCTGGGATCTGAAGTTATGGGTTACGGCGGTATCGCGGGAACAAACGGATACTCAACGTCTAAGGAAGCACAGACCGCATTGGATGAAGTAAAAGCCGTAAATCCTGATAACGACGGTTATACGGCTAAGATTACCAATTGTACCTTTGACGGTGAGGTATTCGGTGAAGGCTCCGGTGCAGGTATTGCACTTATAGGCGGTATAGTGGGAAGTAATGCATACGGTGGTGAGATTGAGCATTGTTATATAGGCGTAATAATTGATGATAACAGTTCAAATGATATTCAACGTGTTACAAAGATATATGCCGGTAAGCAGGAAACTTCAGATGAATACGGTCGTACGGTTTATACTGAGGATCCGGGATTCCAGTACAGAAACAAAGGAACTGATTATGAGGTTAAGCTTATTACAACGCCTTATGACAAGATGTCATACGCATATATTGGAGGTATAGCAGGTGATAACTACGGAAAGGTTGCATCCTGCGATAACTACTCAAAATCCAAAGAGCCTGTAAGGGTATATTCGTTTATATCATCATCAGGCGGTATAGTAGGCTACTCTTATCAGGGCTCTTTTGTAATCGGTACTAAGGAGGAACATATCTCAACCGGAAAAGATTGGGAGGTTAAGGCAAGAAGTACCGATAACGACAGAGGTAACGGCGGAATTATAGGCTTTTATAAGTGTACAAATGATATTGTATATTGTGATAATTATGCTGATGTTCAGTGTATATTTAATGCTAATACCAGTGTAAGCGGAATAGCAGGCTTTATTAATCAGAGCTATGATACCAAGGTAAATGTAGTAAATTGTCGAAACTACGGATATATACTCGGTAACACCAGAACCGGCGGTTTGGTATCACACTTATCATTTACCGGAATACGTTTTGAAAATTGTATTAATTACGGAACCGTAAGAGCATTAAATGATGAGGCTGCAGGTATGCTTCAGTGTATATGGATGGCTGCCTATGATGTTGAATTTATAAATTGCTTTAATCATGGAAATGTTATATCACCTAATAATACAGGTGCCGGATACTATGCTAAGCGCTTTGATTCTCAGGGCGGCGGTAAAGCCAGATATATAAATTGTGTTAATACGGGTGCGATAGGAAGACTTACGAATAATGATTCCGAACCTGTATATTCGGGAGATGCAACTAAAAATATGGCCGGATTCTCATCCTATAGCGGTTCCGGTGATGCTTTCTATACAAATTGCAGAAATTATTACGGATACGGAACTACCTTTGCATACGGCTTGAGTCAGAATGCTGTCAATGCTAAGGACTGTCTTGATGTATCACAAAACGAAAATACTGTTAATGAAAGTAAGTATATAGGTACATTATCAAGCAGCTATAATAATCTTGAGAAGAATACCAATAACTACTATGTGTTAAAATCAAGCTCAACACCGTATGATAACTCAAATTACGGAGTATATACATCCATTACGTCAAATTACACCTTTGTGTGGGCTTCAGATAGCAGCAGAATACATTCGTTATACGAAGCTGCCAATGTTAACAGCAGAATCAGAACCTCTGATACGATTAAAAGCGGTGGCAAGCTGATAATGGATTTTGATCTAAGCTATCTCGACAGTACAGGTGCAAACGGATTGGTTGTTTATTATGCTAACATAGATAGCAATAATGCCAATTTAAATCAGGTTAATAATTACAGCTATACCTTGTATGACATAAACGGTAACCAGCTTGGTGATACCGTAAGCGGAAGTATAACAGTACCTTCAAACAAAACTCTTGAAGAGGGTAAGGTTGTGCTTGATTTTGGTGCATATAAGGGTACTCAGGTTGCAAAAGTTAGACTTGAAAGCAGAAATCAAACCGATGGCAAATATTCTGTATTCCATGGCTTTGGATATATACC
>CALGGL010000167.1 GCA_937915975.1 uncultured Lachnospiraceae bacterium
GCAGAATATGGGAGCAACGCAGCCTGCATACGGACAGACAGGTATGCAGAATATGGGAGCAACGCAGCCTGCATACGGACAGACAGGTATGCAGAATATGACAGGCTACCAGCAGCCTTACGGTATGCCGCAGAAAGTCAAGAAGCCTATGTCTAAGGGCGCTAAGATTGGCATAATTTCGGGACTCGCGGTTGCTTTGCTTGTGGGAATATTCTTTATATTTATCTTCCCTATACTGACGAGCTCGGAGCTTGGCGGAGAATATAGCTATAAGGGTTCATATTATACCGATTATTATTTATTTGATGATGGAATCTGGGTTTATTATGATATTGATGACGGTGAAACCGATAAGACTTATTATTCAATCGGAACATACAAGGTAGACGGTGATAAGGTTACTCTTACTTCCATAGACGGATATTCGGAAGAGTTTACTTTTGATAAGAAGAAAAATACAATTTCCGCTTACGGAACAACCTATGGCTCAAGTGATAAAAAGGCAAAGCTTGGTGTAGATATAGACAGAGAGTATCTTGAAAATCTTAAAAGCGTGATAACAACCGCCGCAAACACCGCATTGGGTAATGAAGATGTATATGAGGAAGCTATTTGGTGGGAATCATATTATATTTACGGAAATGATTTGAAAGAGCCGTATACGGATTTTGAGGAGGAACTTGCTAAAAATCTTGGCTATAGCACTGATAAGACCTTACAGTTCCTTTTGGAAGAAGAGATAATAAGCATAGATATTGATATTTCATCAAGCGGTACCGTTTCTGTAGAAATATATTAATAGATAAATAATAATTGCGAGGCTTAAGGTTTCGCAATTATTATTATATGGAATAGGAGTGATAATAATGATTTGTAAGATATGCGGAGCAAATAATGCTGATAATGCACCGTTTTGTAATGATTGCGGAGCGCCTCTTATAGGATATGGCAATCAGCCGGTTCAGCCGCAGGCTGCACAGCCACAGCAGATGCAACCACAGCAGCCTCAACAGGTGGCGGTTCAGCCGCAGGCGCAGCCACAGCAGATGCAGCCACAGCCAAGACCGATGGGACAACAGCAAGTACCGCAACAGATGTCTCAACAGCAGATGGAACAGGAGTGGATGAAACAGCAGTGGCTTAAGCAGCAGGCACAGCAGAGTGCGGGTATGGCACAGCCTCAGGCACCACAGCAACCACAGCAGGTGCAACAGCCGGGAACAGGTAATAACATGCAGTGGAATTCTCAGAGCGGACAAAATTCGACTTCCGGTTCTTCCACAAAGAAGAAATCACATACAGGTGTGATAATAGGAATAATAATTGCTCTTGTTTTGGCAGCTGCCGCAGCGGTATTTTTCATTTTTATAATGCCTAAGCTTTCAAAGGCTGCTCCTAAAGGAGAATATGTAAATGATGATTTTGCCGGAAGAATTATATTTGATGACGGGGTTTATTCCGTATATGATGATGAAGGCGGATACGAATTCGGAACCTATGAGGTAAAGGGCGGAAAGATAACATTTACAACCGTTAACGGCGATGTTGATTACGGAACCTACAATAAGAAGGATAATACGGTTGAATACGGATATTTGTTTACCATAGATAATGCCGATAAAACCTTTGACGTGGATATAGACGAAGGCTATGTTAACGGCTTAAAGGTAAAGATAGAGGAGGCTGCAAAAGCAGCACTTTCGGATGAAGAGGTTAAGGCTGAGGCTTCGGAATTCGGAGCGAATTATTATATTTACGGAAATGAGCTTGTTAACAAAAATACAGCATTTTCGAGAGCACTTGCCGATAAACTGGGATACGACAGTGATAAGGTGCTTTCATATTTGTTGGAAAATAATTTAATTACGCTTGATATCTCTGTAAATGTTGATGCCGGAACAGCAACTGTTTTTGTATATTAGAGTAGTTTTTAGAAATAATAGACATTAGAAAAAGAAAACGTGAGGATATATATATGATTAAGATTTATAAAAGGATAATTGCATATACTTTATCCTTTGCTATGCTTTTTTCCATGACTGGATGTGGCAAAGAAAAAAATAAGGAGACGACAGAGGAAGAAACTACGGTTGAAACAACTACAGAAGACGAACCGAGTGTTGATGTAACCAATACCGAGCTTACGACAGAGGAACCGGATGTGGATCTTGATTCACCTGAAGCCAAGGCAGAACAGGAAAAATTCGATGAGTGGCTGTGGGAGGAATTTACTGAATCGGTTAATTCGGACAGTATAACTCTTAATTACAGTCTCGCAAATCCGGAAGAGTACGGAGTAACACCAACTGATGCCACTTACGGTGAGCTTGATTTTTCGGAGGAAAGTATTGAGCAGGATAAGCAGGACACTTTGGATTATATAGCAGAGATGGAGGAATTTGATTACAGTCTTTTGACACCGGATCAAAAGTTCACCTATGACATATTGCATGATGAATATGAGACCTATCTTTTGTATTTTGATAATCCATATCTTTATGAGCCGTTTGCTTATACCAGCGGTCTTCAGAGTAATCTGCCTATTACACTTGCGGAATACACATTTTATGACAGACAGGATATAGAGGATTATCTGACATTGCTTACACTTACACCTGATTATTTTGATGTCTGCCTTAATTATGAAAAGGAGAAGTCGCAAAAAGGTCTGTTTATGTCGTCGCACAGTGCAAATGAAGTAATAAGGCAGTGCACGGAATTTATCGCTAATCCCGAGGATAATCTTCTTTTGGTAACCTTTGAGGACAGGATAAATGAATTTGAAGGGCTGACAGATGCGGAAAGACAGGATTATATTCAGAAAAATCACGATAATGTAATT
The DNA here is from genome assembly GCA_937915975.1 of uncultured Lachnospiraceae bacterium. GTDB lineage: Bacteria > Bacillota > Clostridia > Lachnospirales > Lachnospiraceae > Coprococcus_C. Next base: position 2,843 of record CALGGL010000167.1, read on the forward strand.
AACTACATTATTCCGGCATATGAAAAAACGATTGAAACTTTCAGACAATTGAAAAATACAGGTAATAATGATCTGGGACTTTGCTACCTTGACGGCGGAAAGGAATACTACGAATATCTTTTAAGAAGTAAGACGGGAACCGATAAAACCCCTGAGGAGGTTATCGAGCTTCTTGACAGTGCCATTGAGAATACAATGTCTGAACTTTATTCACAGCTTTTTGCCGATTATGATGCTTATGAGGACTATTATGAGGCAATAGAAAACGAAACCTTATATGAATCATTTGATTATAAGGAAACAGTCGAATATTTTGAGGATGCGGTTGATGACAGATTTCCGGAGATTCCTGATATTGATTTTAAGGTAACACCTGTTCATAAGTCTTTGGAAAATATTGTAAGTCCGGCATTTTATATGACGCCGCCTCTTGATGATTATGAGCATAATTCAATATATATTAATCAGGGCTCTGCAAGCTCACAGTCATTATGGAGCACACTTGCTCATGAGGGCGTTCCGGGACATATGTATCAGTTTGTATATTTCTTATCAAATGATCCCGAACCGATAAGAACCCTTCAGGACTTTAGCGGATATCAGGAGGGTTGGGCAACCTACGTGGAAATGATGTCCTTTGAGTATTATGACAAATATGATAATCCTTCTTTTGCGGCCTTTGAGGCTGCCAATAATAAGCTTAATCTTCTTGTCAGCGCACGTGTGGAGATTGGTGTTAATTATGAAGGATGGGATTTGGAGGATACTCAGAAGTATCTCAGTGATAACGGATTTATGCCTGAGGTTGCACAGGATATAATTGATTATGTTGTTGCAGAACCGGGAAATTATCAGATGTACTGCACCGGCTGGCTCGAGTTTGAAGAGCTTAAGACCTATGCAAAGGATGAACTTGGAGATAAATTTGATGAAAAGGAATTCCATAAGGTTATCCTTGATGCAGGCCCTTGCCAGTTCTGGCTGCTTCGTAACAGAGTGGAAGAGTATGTAAAGAGTGCGAAGTAAAAAAAATAAAAGAAAATATTGACTTATTTTAGCTTAGAATTTATACTATTAAACGATTGATTTGTATAATGAAATCGTTAAAATTTATAGAAAAGAGGTAAGACAAGATGGCAAATGTTGATTTAAGTAAGTATGGCATAACCGGTGCCAAGGAAATAGTTTACAATCCTTCATATGAGTACCTTTTTGAAGAGGAAACTAAGGCAGACCTCGAGGGATTTGATAAGGGACAGCTTACTGAGCTTGATGCGGTTAATGTAATGACAGGTGTTTATACAGGTCGTTCTCCTAAGGATAAGTTCATAGTTGTTGATGAAAATTCAAAGGATACTGTATGGTGGACTACAGATGAATATAAGAATGATAATCATCCTGCAACAAAAGAGGCTTGGGATGCAGTTAAGGAAATAGCTATTAAGGAGCTTTCAGATAAGAAGCTTTATGTAGTAGATGCTTTCTGCGGTGCTAACAAGGATACACGTATGGCAGTACGTTTCATCATGGAAGTAGCTTGGCAGGCACATTTCGTAGAGAATATGTTCATTAAGCCAACAGCAGAAGAGCTTGAAAACTTCGAGCCTGACTTTGTAGTTTACAATGCTTCAAAGGCTAAGGTTGAAAATTTCAAGGAGTTAGGTCTTAATTCAGAGACTGCAGTTGTATTTAACATTACAAGCCGTGAGCAGGTAATCATCAATACATGGTACGGCGGAGAGATGAAGAAGGGTATGTTCTCGATGATGAACTACTATCTTCCGCTTAAGGGTATTGCTTCTATGCACTGTTCAGCAAACACGGATATGAACGGTGAAAATACAGCAATCTTCTTCGGACTTTCAGGAACAGGTAAGACTACACTTTCAACCGATCCTAAGAGACTTCTTATCGGTGATGATGAGCACGGATGGGATGACAACGGCGTATTTAACTTTGAGGGCGGATGCTATGCTAAGGTTATCGACCTTGATAAGGATTCAGAACCTGATATATATAATGCAATCAAGAGAAATGCACTTCTTGAAAACGTAACAGTTGATGCAAACGGTAAGATTGATTTTACAGATAAGAGTGTAACAGAGAATACTCGTGTATCTTATCCTATCAATCATATTCAGAATATTGTAAGACCTATTTCATCTGCACCTGAGGCTAAGAATGTTATCTTCCTTTCAGCAGATGCATTCGGAGTACTTCCTCCTGTATCAATACTTACTCCTGAGCAGACTAAGTATTACTTCCTTTCAGGATTTACCGCTAAGTTAGCAGGTACAGAGAGAGGAATCACTGAGCCTACTCCTACATTCTCAGCTTGCTTCGGTCAGGCATTCCTTGAGCTTCATCCTA
>CALGGL010000168.1 GCA_937915975.1 uncultured Lachnospiraceae bacterium
AGCCACATTTGCGCGTCAAGATTATAAGCGCAGCCTTTGAAACCAAACTTTTTGAAAGTAATTGACATTGCTTTATTTGTCCACAAAGTACAGTGAACAGGAACCGGCAAAAGATAAAACCAATTTGGATCTTGCGGGACTTCTTCACAAATCAAAGTATGTAAAGCCATTGTGCCATTCGGTTTTATAAAGTCGATAACTTTTTCAACGTCTCCTTGATTTCCAAGTAAATGTTCAAATACTGAAGTTGAAACAAGAAAATCAAAACTTTTGGGCGTAACTTCGGCGGGCGTCAAATAATTTTCGTCTAACGGCTCCATATAGGCGTCAAATTTTTTCAGCCAAACTTTTTAATTCAACCGCATCACTTGCAAGTTTATCCAAATCAATTTTAATCTCAGCCATTTTCCATCCTCCTTTAAACCAACATAATTCTTGCTCCGTTTGTAAGACCGGAGTCAGCTACAAGTGCATTTACAGCAATTACCTTCCCGGAATCAAAATCTACAAGTACAGCTTCATTATCCTCTGCATATAAGCCGGGATTTAAATTGGCAATCATTTTTAAAATTAATTGAGTTGCCTCCCAAATTTGTATATCTCTGGGAATTTTTGCATCATAAATTTTATTGATTGCAGGTACTCTTACTTCAATAATAATCTTATTCATCCTGCTCCTCCATTTCAGTAACAATTAATTTGCAAAGCTTAGGTATTCCTTCATTTAACACAAAACCGAAACTACTATCAATATTTTGTTTCAGTGCAGTATCTGAAGATGATACATTAAATACAAATTGATTAATTATTCCGTTACCTACATAGATACCCTGATTACCACCTATATGATGCTTAAACCACATCTCACGCGACAGCTTACTTGCTCCGTTTAAATCCTCACAAATTATAAAGGTTATGTTATATTCTGGAGCATTTTTATCCAGAACAATTTTGATTTTATCTACAGCATCATCAGATAATTCATTACGTATATCATTAAAACCGTTGAATATAATCAATCTACTGTCATATTCCTCTTTCTCAACACTTCCGTTTAATGAACTCTTGTAATTATTATTTCTGTGAAGCACAGTCTGATATATGTCAACAATGTGATCTTCAAAATCATCCTGTATCAATTCACACGGAAGTTCATAATCATCCAGATGCATTGTTCCGTCAAAAACAGTAATTTCTAAATCCTGTATATTAGACAATCCATTAAGAATTCCCTTCATATGCTTCTCATTTTCAGAAGAATTTTGTCCTGTAATCAAAGAAACGGTTGGAGTCTTAAAATCAAAATAAACAGGTTCAATGCTTTCTTTTTCTATACCAACTGGCACATGGGTTAAATCATAGTCTGAGTCAAAATCACCTAAAGTTACACTGTCAGGTAATACATTTATCTGAAGCACTCGTTCACCATAGTATTCAAGCAATTTATTGCAATAGCTTCTAATTGAATCAAATCCTCCAATTGCATCTTCTGAGGCATATGCAGTCTGAAATTCATATATATTATCCGTCTTTATTAAACCTCTGCCTTTGAATTTAGAAGGAACCATCCCTCCTGTACTGCCAAGCACTGTAGAATACTCACTTGAATCATTCATTTGAAGCACAAACATTTGCTTAAAATTCTGCTGAAGTCTGTATCTGATTGCATTGGTTGATAATGCAGTGATAATATAATATATTCCGTATTTAATTCCTTCACGGCTTTGAAATTGTACATATTCTTCATAGTCCTCATATATTTCTGCAAAGCCGGAATAATTATTTATTGCAACAACTATACAAGGCATATCATTATTAACTTTAAAAATATATGATGAATAATCGCCGCCATATTCTGAGCATATTTGTCTTCTTCTTGAAATCTCGGAATTAATATACTTAAACATATTCTCTATCTTTTCATCATCACCTGAAACCATTACATCTCCAATGTGAGGTGCCTTAGAAAAAGCTTTTAAGGTTTCTGATGAAAAATCAAGAATATAACAATTCAACTCATCAGGTGTATGTGTGCTTATCATTGAATAAAGCATTGTAGTAAGGAAAGTAGTCTTACCATTACCTGCTGTACCATAAATTAATGCATTTCCTTCCGACGACAACGGTAAAGTCAAAAGACATTGTCTCTGTCTTGCAGGATCATCGTATTCACCAATAATAGAATTTAACTGATAAGGACTTTCCATATGATTATATTTTTTACGAAGGTCTTCAACGAAAATCTTATCAGCAATAGGTTCAAGCCATAAAGGTCTGATATGAATATTATCCTCCTGAGCAAGCTTGGCAAGATAATCCGTTATCTCATCAAGTTGTTTTTTAGGATTTGAAACAACCTGTTGTTTATCCATTTTCATAGAAGATAATACATTTCCACATCTGTCCATAAGTTCTACAGAAGTATCACGTTTTTTCTCAACCTTATCTGCCGGAATATAAGGAGCACCGGCCCATGCAGATTGTCCAAGTTCAAATAATTCATTATATCCTACCTGAAGATAAAATCTTCCGGTATCTGAAAGACTTGCAGCATCCGGACGTTTCAACATATCCATACTATCAGCTCTATCCTGAACCTTAAGACAAATTCTAAATTTTGAATTACTCCATATCTGATCATCTACTACACCCGCAGGTTTCTGTGTTGCAAGAATAAGATGCACGCCTAAACTTCGTCCTATTCTTGCAGCACTGACAAGCTGTTCCATAAAATCCGGTTGTTGAGTTTTTAATTCCGCAAACTCATCAGAAATTATAAACAAATGCTGTAATGGCTCATTAACCTTACCCTCTCTGTATAACTGTTGATATTTGTATATATCTATATTACTTTCACCGAGTAATCTTCCGGCTTCAGAAAAAACAGTCTGTCTTCTTTTTAATTCACTTTGAATAGATACAAGCGATCTGTTTACTGCTGCTCCATCCAAATTTGTTATAATTCCCGCTGTATGAGGAAGCTTTTCAAATGCCTTCGCCATACCACCACCCTTATAATCAATCAATACAAAAGCGACTTCATATGGATGATAATTCAAAGCCATTGAAAGTATAAATGCCATTATAAATTCACTTTTACCTGAACCTGTCATACCTGCAACCAGGCCATGTGGCCCGTGAAATTTTTCATGTAAATCAAGCTTAAACAGATTACCCATAGTATCTACACCTATCGGAGCTTCAAGTGATTTGACAGGATTATTTTCTTTCCATCTTATATTCGCATTAAGGTGTTCTATCTTTCCAACACCATACATTTCAAGGAAAGTAATCATTTTAGGCAAATTATATGCTGAATTTGTAAGATTAAGCTGAGTATTGGAAATAATATCAGCTATAACATCCAAATCGTTTTTTTGGTAATACTCAGATGTAATTTCTAATCTACTTCCTGTAATATCGTTCTTATCATATATTTTTCCTTTTGCACCATTTAACTCAATAAATTTTGTACATTCTTTCGGAAGATTTTTCATAAAAGAACATATGCTTATTACGCTTATATTTATATTTTCCTTTTTCTTGTATATAAGTTTAAGCATCTCTGCCTTATCAGCCAAAGATTTATCAAAATTAAAAATAATATAATATGGAACATTGTCAGTTATGTCTTGTTTACCCATTTCAGCTCTCTGCTCTATAACATGTTCCATATAATTTGATATTTCCTTAATTTCCATGCTATTTGTAGCAATAAAACGAATACTATTATCATTATCCCATGTATGAGGGAGTCTTCTCACAAACATAAAATCCTTTTCCTGATTCTCATTCATCAAGAAAACAAATTTTAACTCATCATAGCCATACTGACCGATCAATTGAACAAGAATATTTTTTACAAAGCTGTATGTATTTTCTTTTTCACCAACTATACCAAAAATGTTATTATCATATAAGGATACCGTTATAGGAACTTCCTTAAGTTTCGGAACATTCTCACAAATATTAAGCATTCTATCCTGAAGATCATCATCATCCATTGTGAATTTTCGTTCCTGATATGAAAATTTAATCTTTGATGGCTGTTCACCGAGACCTACACGAACCTCAAGAAAATCATTCTGTCCGATTAATCTTTCCCATAATTTTCTTGATTTTGTCTTAATGATATCTGACCAATATTCCGGTGAATTATTGTTTTCTTCAATAATTTCAGTTTCCTTTTTGACTTCATCAGAAGCCATTCGCTCAATGCTCTTTAAATATTCTCCATATTTTTTGATACGTTTTTCTTCATTTCTTTTATTTCTTTTCTTTTCATATTTTTTGGAAATAATTGGCCATAAAATAGTTCCTAACATCATACTGATAGCCATAGCCATAGATGGAATTGCTGACATTATATTTCCATTTTGTACAGCATTATAAATTGAATAGGAAGCTGTAGCTATTGAAGCAATTCCCATTGTTATCGAAGGTCCAAGCACCATAATAAGTGGCATTTCCTCTTTTTTATATGATGCAGGAGGGGAATCCACTTTAATTTCTTTTACTTCTATATCTCTTTTTAATCTTGGGGAACGATAATAATAATCGATATCATCAACATCAATATCCTCACTATCAATTTCATTTATTCCGGGATATTGCATTAAATAAAACTTATGTTCATTAATTTTAACTTTATTATCCGGATTATTTATAGCGATAAAGCCATCACAAATTATAATTTTAAGACCCAGAATATAGATTACATCACCAAAACGAAGAGACATCTCACCATTTAGTCTGTCTCCATTAACAAATGTCCCATTAGTACTGTTGCAATCAACAATTTTCCATGAAGAGTTTTCGTATGTCAAAACAGCATGATTAGCTGATACGCTGTCAATTGCAAAAATAATATCATTTGCAGTATCTCTTCCTATTTTTATCGCATCATCATTTCTAATACCAAATTTAAAAAATAACTTTCTGTCTTCAGTATCAGGTTCGGTTACAACATGAGCTATTCCACCATTTTCAAGCGTAGCAATTTTACATATATCGTAATTATTCAGTGTGTAATATTTATATGTTTTCTCTGTGTTTGGCGAGCAAATGCACGCATCTTTATTGGATTTTAATCTCCACTCTCCATTTACACCCTCTATTTCCATTAAATTAACAAGATTACCATTTGAATCATTATACGTAATCCAATATTGTCCCTTAACCTTTTCAGGTAAGGATAATGTACTCATTTTCTCGTCATTAAAAAATGTAACCAGCATTTTTTTCTCCCCGTAAATTCAATTTAAAGATTAATTGGAAAATACTAAATTATATTTTAGAGTTTATAACTCTATTTGTCAACAATAAAACCTTTATAAGTATATTAAATAGTATATCTAAATTGCTAAATAATAGAAATGTTTATTTTATAACGCATTACACTAATATAAGTAATATTTTTAAATATAATCAACTTTTACATAAGATAAAACGAAAGAAGAATTAAATATGAAATATAACGAACGAATCCGAGCAATTCGTGAAGACAGTGACTTGACTCAGCAACAAATCGCTGATATTTTACATGTCGGACAAAGGACATATTCAGACTACGAATCCGGGAAAACAAGAATTCCTGTCGACAGTCTGATTATTCTTGCTAAATTCTATAATGTATCTATGGATTATATATCCGGTGCAAGTAAC
>CALGGL010000169.1 GCA_937915975.1 uncultured Lachnospiraceae bacterium
TCGCTCGGCCCTTTACGAGTTCTTGGTTGCAAAGCATGCCGGCGGCGATTTTATACTTAGAATCGAGGATACCGACAGAGAGAGATATGTAGAAGATGCTGTTGATGTAATTTATAAGACACTTAATTCATGCGGGCTTATTCATGATGAAGGTCCTGATAAGGACGGAGGCTTCGGACCATATGTCCAGAGCGAAAGACAAGCTAAGGGAATCTATCTCGAATATGCAAAAAAGCTCATAGAAAAGGGCGAAGCGTATTACTGCTTCTGTGACGAGGAGCGTCTTTCCACGCTTACAACGGAATTAGACGGCAAAACCATAAGCAGATACGATAAGCACTGTCTTAGTCTCAGCAAGGAAGAAATCGAAGCAAACCTCAAGGCAGGCAAGCCGTATGTAATCAGACAGAACAACCCTCTTGAGGGAACCACAACCTTTAAGGATGAGCTTTACGGCGATATAACAGTTCCAAATGAAGAACTGGATGATATGATTCTTATAAAATCAGACGGTTTCCCGACCTATAATTTTGCAAATGTTGTGGATGACCATCTTATGAACATTACACACGTAGTAAGAGGAAATGAATATCTTTCCTCCTCACCTAAGTATAACAGATTATACGAGGCATTCGGATGGGAGGTTCCTGTATATATTCACTGCCCGCTTATAACCGATGAAGAACACAAAAAACTAAGCAAACGTTCAGGTCATTCTTCATTTGAGGATTTGATAGAACAGGGATTTTTAACGGAAGCAATCGTTAACTTTGTTGCACTTTTGGGATGGTGTCCGGAAGATAACCGTGAGATATATTCCTTGGACGAGCTCGTTGAAGCGTTCAACTATAAGAATATGTCCAAGTCTCCGGCGGTCCTTGATATGACCAAGCTTAAGTGGATGAACGGCGAATATATCAAGGCAATGGATGATGACAGGTTCTATGAGATGGCTCTTCCGTATATCAAAGAGGTTATAACCCGTGATATGGACTATAAGAAGATTGCCGCCATGGTAAAGACCAGAATAGAAATATTCCCTGACATAAAGGATCAGATAGACTTCCTTGAGAAAGTACCGGATTATTCAATCGATTTATACACTCACAAAAAGATGAAGACCAATCCGGAAAACTCACTCAAGCTGTTGCAGGAGGTACTCCCTCTGCTTGAGGATATGGAAGCCTTCGACAACGACTCACTTTTCGAAAGCTTAAAAGTCTTCGGCGAAGCCAACGAATATAAAACAGGCTTCATTATGTGGCCGCTCAGAACCGCCGTTTCCGGAAAGCAGGCAACTCCCGGCGGTGCAACCGAGCTTATGTCACTTCTCGGCAAAGAAGAAACAATTAAACGAATTAAAGCTGCAATCGAAAAATTAAGCTAATAATCGGGACGAGAGTCCGTAGCGATAAACAGGGGACCTGTTATAGCTTGCCAACAATTTGTTAAATCAGTGCATATGTACTTTTGAAGTTTGCACGAAAACGGTAAACTCGCGTTGCTCAAACATACCGTTTTCTGAGCAAACATTCTTCAAGTACATATTGCTGATTTTAAACAAATCGGGCAAAATGCTATAACAGGTCCCCTGTTTATCGCTACGGACTCTCGTCCCGGTTAATTTAGTCTACTATTACGTAAATCTTAATTGTTTCATCGTTTACATCGTTGTTTAAGGTTATGATTGTTGTGCCGGTTGCGACAGGTGTGATGTCGATTGTTCCGACTAAGCCTGAATCACCCCAGCCATCCTGCCATGCACAGGTTGCAACTCCTCCATCGGCAACATTTACTCCGACAGAGCCGTCTTCAGGTGCAAAGAAAACCTTGATTGATTTTCCGCCGCCGCTAAGATGAACCACTGTATCACTTGTGAAGAAATCATCATAGCCCTGACCTGTTGCCGTATTGTTTGCAAAATCTATAAGTGCATCGTATGCGGAATAACTGCTTGTTAAAGTGCTTATCTGTGATTCGTAATCACTTACGGAAGTCTGTAAATCGGAATTTTCCTGATCAAGTGTCTCAACCTGAGCTTCAAGGCCGTCAATTTCACTGTCCTTGGCTGTGATATCTGCCTTAGCCTGTTCAAGCTCTTTGGTCACATTATCTTTTTCCTCGTTAAGGTTATCAAGCTTCTTTTCATAGTGAAGATAGCCCCATACGCCTCCACCGATTAAACCGAGTATCAGTAAAATGGAAACAACAACATATGCTATAACTCCACCATTCTTCTTGCCGGATTTTTGTTTTGGCTGTTTTGCCTCCTTTGATGGCTTCGGAGCCTTAGGCTGTTTTCCCTGTGGCGGCATATTGCCCATATTGCCCGGCTGTCCCATTGGCGGCTGATTCGGATTGTGTCCCATTGGCGGCTTCATCATTCCCTGTGGTGGAACCGGCTGTGTCGGCATATTTGCAGGCTTACCTATCGGTCCGTTTGGTGCCGCATCATTTTTCGGTTCAAGCATATCGGCTGTAAGCACCGTTGTGCTCTCTTCGCTTTTTTGTTCCCTAAGCATATCGGCTGTAAGAACGGTAGTGCTTTCCTCACTTACGTTCTTTGCCTCATCCTTAATATCTTCCTTTACTTCCTGAGCAGCATCCTTTACAGCTTCCGCAGCCTTATCAGCAGCGGCCGGTGCTTCTATAAGCTTTGCACCGCACTGAACACAAAATCCTGCTCCATCCTTATTTTCAAATTTACATTGTGGACAGATCATTTTTTTCCTCCTAACCAAATCTTTTTAACTTACATTTTCCCGGCAAGAGTTCACGCGTATTAATTACGAATTTCCACGTTTAATCTTCCCTGTGAATAACTATGTATATTTTACTTCATTTTTTAAAACTGTCAAATATATTTATTTCCAACCAATAAACTTAATTACTTACACCTCAAGCTTCATATCGCCTTCCTTGATAAGGTTGAGCTTTCTCATACCCTCGGATACGGCAAGAGTAACAGCCGCAGGAAGTATAAAATGCATAATTATGATAAGAAGCATCGCCTTTCCTCCGCTCATACCGTCAGCCGTCATAGCGCTGTAAGCAGCAAACTGTCCTACAAATCCTGCAGAACCCATACCGGAACCAACCGGAGTACTTACCATATGTAAAACTGCCGAAGCTATCGGTCCGAGTATCGCACTTGAGATAATTGCAGGAAGCCAGATAATAGGCTTCTTGATTATGTTAGGAACCTGAAGCATGGATGTACCGACACCCTGTGCTATAAGTCCGCCCATTTTATTTTCACGGTAGCTGGCAACCGCAAAGCCCACCATATTACAGCAGCATCCGATAGTTGCGGCACCTGCGGCAAGTCCGCTTATACTCATTGATATTCCGATTGCAGCGGAGCTTATCGGAAGTGTAAGAATCATACCCATAAGAACCGATACGATTATTCCTCCGATTATAGGATGAGCCTCAACATTTACATTTACGAGCTCACCAAGCCATCCCATAAATTTGCTTATGTACGGTCCTACAAATATACCCACGGCAGCACCCGATAATATGGCTACAAGCGGAGTAACAAGTATATCCACCTTTGTCTTTCCGGCAACAAGATTACCGAGCTTTATGGCAAATATAGCTGCCACAAATGCACCAAGCGGCTCACCCGGCTTTCCAAGACCAAGGGTTTCGATTGCAAGTACAGTCGGAAATGCACCTATCATACCGCAAACCGCAGCGGATACGGTAACAAGCGGTCCGCTTTTTAGCTTACACGCAACACCTACACCTATGCCTGCGCCTGTAATTGATTTTGCAAAATTGCTTATGGCTATAAGATAATCACCTATGTCACCACCTATCAAATCTCCAACCTGTGCAATGATCGTTCCTATGATAAGGGTTGAAAAAAGTCCAAGTGCCATTCCACTCAAACCGTCGATAAATATCTCATTCAGCCAGCCTTTAAACTTACTCATTAGTTTGTCTCCCTTTTTATATAAATGTATTGAACTAATATCAACAGCATATAGTATACTTGTTTTTTGCGATATGTCAATTAGTTTCTCTCATAGCCTCAAAGGTTTCAAATATATCAAGAAGCCCCCAGCCCCAGGACTCACTCGGATATAAAATGTCTATATTCTCCCTGGCACCTCTTATAAGCATCTGCTTTATGGTCGGAGTATCAAGGTCGGGATTATTGCCCTTAACAAAGCCCCACTCTAAAAGCAGTGCCGCCGCTCCACCTGTTACCGCTGCCGCGATACTTGTTCCGTCCTTTCTGGTATAAAGGCTCTCTCTCCCAATCAGATTATTTCCGGCAGAAAATACACCGTACACGTCCACGGCAGGTGCAGTTATATCAGGCTTTATGCTCCCCCTTCTTGTAAATCCCCGACTTGAATTAATATATATTGAATTGTTGTAATGATTATATCCTGCTGCCGTTATGGTTCCTCTTGCATTGCCCGGAGCACATATGGTCACATCCGGTTCGCTTCGTATGAACATAACATTTGAATTAAGAAACTCATGTATGGGAAGCCATGCATCAAAGCCTCTTGCTATGCCGAGAACCGTTTCAGAAACCTCAACCGTCCAGATTCCTTCCGACGGCTTATCGAATCTAAAGAAAATCATCTGGTCGCCCGACTGTCTTTCTACCGCTATATTTTCTATATAAACCTCCGTCCCCTCGTATAAGAAATTAATTACCGTGCTGTCATTTTTTATGGATGCTATATTGGAGAATTTTTCGCCGGTCGGAGATAAAAGGGCTATGCTTAATACCCCCGGCGCATTGCCCCATATTTCCATAGAAAAGCCCTTATCGGAAGGTCCTACGTAAACCTCCATACTCTCCGTCATTTCGGTACTGTTTATCCTTCTTTCCCCCCGGTAATGTCCGGAAAAGCCAAGTTCATTTCCTGCTGAACTTACAGCACATACACCTCTTAAATTCTGTATCATATCAAAATACATTTCCAGATTGGTATTGCCGTTATGGTCACCGGAATTACTTCCGAGTCCCAGACATATAGCTATAGGCTTTCCAAGTCTCGCTGCCTCAAGAAGTAAGAATCTTATCCCCAGCATAATATCCGCCTCACTGTAGCAGCCCGCATCATCATTTATAAGATAAAGATCCTTTAGGTTCTTTTTTGCCTGCTTAAGCTTAACCATAATGATGTCCGACTTCGGGGCTATTCCCGTAAAGTTTTCTCCTATCTCATTGCCTGCCGCTACCGAAGCAAGAAAGGTTCCGTGTCCGTCCTCATCTACGGACGGAACCACCTCGAAAGGATTATCACTTAGAAGAGCATTATTGATATCCTCTTCATAGTAAACCGCTCCGTAACCAAACATTTTAGGTCCCGTTCCCACAACCGATTCATTCTGATCCCATATGCTTTTTATCCTTGTAGTTTTGTCAATATTTAAAAAAGCCTCGCTGGTATAGTTTATGCCCGTGTCCACAAACCCGATAATAACATCCTTACCGGATAAAGAAAGTCCCGAAATCCTCCTTACCACATCCGCACCTATAACCGAGGCAACGGAGGTGTCCATAAGGCCGAAGCATTTCGGGACCGAATTATATCCGTATCTGAATATTCTCTTTTCATTAAAATCAACCGATTTCTTATAGGCTATAAGAAACCGGTTGTTAATATTGTTCAGACACTCCGGAATGAACGTCTCATATATTCCAAACATATAGTCGTCATATCTGAATATAAAATCAAGATAATCCTCCGAATATATAAATTCGGTACATGCATCAAGGTTTTCGTTATTTAAAAAATCCATATACCAATCCTGCTTATTAAATGTTACTCAATTATATTCATAAACAGATTCTTTGATGACACTAACTCTTCATCCTCGACTCATACTCATCCTTAGGCATAGGCTTTGCGAAGTAATAACCCTGAATCATATCGCAGTCCTGATCGGCAAGGAAGTCAACCTGTTCCTTAATCTCAACACCCTCAGCTACGGTTCGCATATTGAGACTCTTTGCAAGCTTGATAGCCTCGGTTACAACAATCTTACCACGCTCACCGCTGTTTTCTCCTCTGAAAAACTCTGCATCCAGCTTAAGCACGTCAAGCGGCATATCCTTAAGAGAATTAAGTGATGAATAACCCGAACCGAAGTCATCCATGGAAACTGCAAAGCCATAGCTCTTAAGTTTCTCAATAGTATTGATCATGGCATTTTTATCATCGAAGAATGCGCTTTCCGTAAGCTCAATCTCCACAAGCTCGTGAGGTGCGCCCTCCTTATCCACCATATCTCTTATCTGTTCTGCAAGATCACTTTCTATGAAATGTGCCCTCGATACATTTACGGAAACCGGAACACATTTATATCCCTTATCAAGCCATGCCTTCTGGTCTCTTGCAACGTGGCTTATCATATAGTGATCAATTTCGGTTATAAAACCGTTCTTCTCAAATATTGGAATGATACGTCCCGGACTTACAAAGCCATACT
>CALGGL010000170.1 GCA_937915975.1 uncultured Lachnospiraceae bacterium
CTTCATATATTTTCAAAGCTTCGGGATATTTACCTGATTTATATAAGTCCCATTCATCTGTTAATTATTTACAAAAACCTACATTTTTATTCATACGGAGTTGCAGATTGATTTTTCTTGTGATAAAATTAATTCGATATTGAGATGATTATGAGGTGAGTATCTTATGGCAAAGAAATTACTGGATATAGAAGATGTGCCTTCATTTCTTACAAATAAGGTTAAACAGGATTTAAAATTTAAAACAGGTAATTTTGTGTGGAGAGTTACCTTCAATATTCCGTTGGACCCAAAGACAGTTAACTCGGATACCATGTATGTTACCAATTCACAGGATCAGAAGCTTCAGACCTACATAAGATATGACGTAAAAAATGAGGTTATCGAGGTTGAACCCTTGGAGCCGTATGCAACTACAGGTCATTATTTTTTAAATATTACAACCCGAGTAAAATCAAAGGGCGGACAGTCACTTCGCGATCCTATAAGCATTAAATTCGGATTTGCCGAAGGTGTATAATAATTCACAAATATAAAGAGCAGACTATTAATAGTCTGCTCTCTTATTTTAAACAGCCGCGTGTATTTCTATTTTGTATTTTAACAAAGGAAAGTATTTGATTATATTTTGGTGAGCGTATTGTATTTTATGGTTTACGGCTGTATAGATATTTTTAAACACATTATTAATATACTCACTTTTTCATCCTTTGTTACTTAAAGTATCCGTTAATTATCTCCTGTGCCTTTGCACTGTCATTGGAAATAACAAGAACCGCATATTTGCCGTTTGTGTACTTTACCGCATTTTCAAGCTTAGGTAATTCATCCGGAAGATAATCCTGACATGCCACTTTCTGATTACTGATTCTCACATCAAATGCTGCGGTAACCACCTTAACCATATCCGCAGATGTGGCTTTTATAACAATTATCTCCTCTGCCGATGAGCTTGAATTGGTATAAAAGGCTGCATCTTCAATTATTGACGTATCTGATATATTTAATACTCTTGTAAGTCCGATAGAAGAATCTATCGATGCAAGGTTGTCCTTAAAATCCCCTCCGGATTTGATGGCATCCGCCAGAGCATTTACATCTACATCTACTTCCTTAGTATCATTTTTATCCTTTCCTCCGCAGGCTGCAAGTGAAAATATCATACAAAGCGAAAGAATTGCCGCACATATATATTTTTTCATATTGTCAATCTCCATATCTTTTTATTTTTTTCAAATAAGCAAATTATTTAAAATCAATCTGCATTATAGCACAACATATTTTCATTGTCTACCAAACACTTTATTAAGATTTATTATCAACCATATACAATAGATTATTAACAATTCTTCCTGCGGCACAAAAAAATACAAAATAAAAGATTATCGTATAGACACTTTTTTTACAATATGTTATTATTGTAAGCAACATTTAACACAGAATTATCACATCTTAAAGGAGGATTGTTTATATGAGTTATTCGGCAGTGATTAATGATTATAAGGGAGAAAAGGTTATAGAGCTTGCAGCAGGAAAATACAAAGCAATTGTTGCTCCGTTTTTGGGAAGCAATGTTTTGCGTATGCAGGATACCAATGCTGATATCGAAATATTCAGATATGATGAGAAGCTTTCCATCGAAGACCTTAAAAAATCTCCGGAGGTATATGGTCTTCCTACACTTTATCTTCACAACAGACTTTCAAACGGTGTTTTAAAGGTTTCGGATGCTACCTATCATTTTCCTATAAATGATCCTCTCGGCAATCACATACACGGTTTCCTCCACAAACGTGCACATTCAATCGTAAGTGCAGAGGTAGTCGGTGACAAGGCTATTGCCAAAACCGAATATATATATGATGAAAAGGACGAGTTTTTTGAGACCTTTCCTGTAAGCTTTAAGGCGGAGTTCACATTTACACTCAGTGACAGCGGACTTGACTATGAATTTACCATGACCAATACTTCGACCAAGCAGCTTCCTTTCGGCGTATGTAACCATACGACCATTAACGGTCCATTCAGAGAAACAGGCGAAGGCCTTGATATGAGACTTTATGTTCCGGTCGGAGATAAGTGGGAGCTCAGCAAATCCTGTATTCCTACAGGCGAATTCTTACCGTTCAACAACCATGACAAGCAGTATATAACAGGCTCACAGATTCCAGTTCTTCACGATATTGATAATGATGTATTTTTTGCAGAGGAAGGTTCCTTTGACGGAAAGCCATTTTACGGAGCCATTGCTTCGGATGTAAAGACAGGCAAGAAGATTATTTATGAAGTATGCAAAGACTTCAAGTTCTGGGTTATCTGGAACGACCACGGCGACAAGGGCTACTTCTGTCCTGAGCCTTGCACCTGGATAATTGATGCACCTAACCTCCCTATACCTGATGATGAAACAGGCTATAAGGAGCTTGCACCAAATGAATCCAAAACACTTACCGAAAAAATTTACACATTATAGGTATGCTTCCCGTATGTGATAAGCAGCAGGGGGCTTCTTGTAACCTGCCATCGATTTTTTAAATCAGTAAATTCGGGTTCTCGCGGTTTTGCACGAAACTGACAACTCGCTTCGCTCAAACAGTCAGTTTCTGAGCAAACCAATTCGAACCACTCATTGCTGATTTAACAAAAATCGGGCAAAATGTTACAAGAAGCCCCCTGCTGCTTATCACATACGGGAAGCATCCCGATATATTTAATTCAATGCCTGTTGTAGGACTTCCAGGTTATCTCTCATTATGGACAGGTAGGTTATGCCCTTTTCCACATCCTTTGAGGTGGTTCCCTGCATAGAGTTGATAGAGAGGATCTGCTGATCCTTTGAGCTTGTGTTTTCTATGATTGTTTTGGCTATAGAGTCGCTTGAATTTTCAATAATAAGAATTGTATCAAGCTCTAAGTCATCTACCTTACCGGCAAGGAAAACTATGGTTTCAAAGCTTGCCTCGGTTTCCGCACTGCATCCCGAAAAGGCAGCATAATAATTAAGTCCGTAATCGTCTACAAGATATCTGAACGGAAATCTGTCACCAAATAACAGTGTATCTCTTGACGCATTGTCAACCACTATCTGATATTCTCCGTCAAGGTTTCTTAATTCGTCTATATATGAATCAGCGTTATTGGTATATATATCCTTGTTTTCAGGATCCGCTTCTCCAAGTACATCCGCAATTGCCCTTACAAGTACTTCCGAATTCTTAAGGGACAGCCAAACATGCTCATCGTATTCGGCTTCCTCCTCTTCTTCCTCTTCCTCGGCTTCCATACCTTCCACAGCTTCCTCTTCCTTAACCTTATCACCAAGGACATCCAAAAGATTTATAACCTTCATATCCTTATTGGTTGCCTCTGAAAGAGCATCTGCAACCCAGGCATCGGACTCTCCACCCACATATATAAATACGTCACAGGTTGATATATTGGCTATATCAGCCGCCGTAGGTTGAAAGCTGTGCAAATCAACTCCGTTATCTAAAAGCATGGTAACATCGGCATCCTCTGCCTTATCTCCGAGTATCGCCATTACCCAGTCATACTCAGGAAAAATGGTTGTAACAATCTGTAATTTATCTGAATCATTCTTTTTTATCTCAGGTGCATCGCAGGCCGTAAGACAAGTCACAAGCATAGCTCCAATTATTATAAAAGAAAGAATTTTCTTAAATTTCATTATTTTAATCTCCGTTTCATCAAGTTTAATCGTATTGCCTCTTTACATGGTTAAACAGCTGCCGCACATTCGGCACATAAGCCGTAAAAGGTTGTTCTCATGGGATTTATCTTAAATCCGTGATGTTTGGTTATGTGATTTTCAAATTCTGTTATTTCCTGACATTCAAGATGGATAAGCTTGCCGCACTTTTCACATTTTAAGTGATAGTAAGGTGTTTTACTTTCAGTATCCTTTGTTTCTCCAATGTACTCATAGCAGGCACAGCTGGTTTCATCGATAAGGTATTTTTTTATCTTGCCCTCGTTCATAAGCTGCTCCAGCTGCCTGTAAACCGTTGTAGTTCCGACAGGTATATTATTATTCTTAAAAAAGCTGCATACATCAGCAGCCGTAAAATGCTTTCTTCCAACTGTTCCCATATATTCAAGCATATGCTCACGCTGCTTGGTCTTATATTTAGCTATATCAGCCATGATATCCCCTCCTCATAATAAAAATGAAAACCATTTTCAAATTGAAATTATAATCTTTTATAATTTGGTTGTCAAGTTATTTATATAAAGCGTAGCACATTCGCATTTCGCTTCGCTCATAGAAACGCGCAAAAAAAACACCGACCCCGCAGCTGTTATGTCTGCAAAACCGATGCTTTTATAAAGTGGGCCGCCGGGGGCTCGAACCCCGCACACCCTGATTAAGAGTCAGGTGCTCTACCAAATGAGCTAGAGGCGCATTGCT
>CALGGL010000171.1 GCA_937915975.1 uncultured Lachnospiraceae bacterium
AAGTGTTTGGATGTCAATTAAAATATTAGATAATATAAGTTTCAAAAGGACGCCTTTTTTTAGTAATTTATTTAACGAGGTAACAACTATGTCTTTTAAGATAATAAGAAACAATATTATAAATGTATCAGCAGATGCAATCGTAAACACTGCCAATCCTAAACCTACTTATGCGAGTGGTGTTGACTTGGAGATTTATAAGGCAGCGGGAGCAAAGAAGCTTTTGAAAGAAAGGAAAAAGATAGGCCGTATAGATGTTGGAAATGCTGTATATACACCGGCATTTAAGCTTTCTGCAAAGTACATAATCCATACTGTAGGTCCTGTGTGGCAGGGAGGAAGCGCGGGCGAGCGTGATGCGGTAAGAAGCTGCTATGAGAATAGTCTTAAACTGGCTAAGGAGCTTGGCTGCGAGAGCATTGCATTTCCGCTTATAGCTACCGGTGTATATGGTTTTCCAAAGGCAGAAGCGCTTCAGATAGCCGTTTCTGTTTTCAGTGAATTTCTTGTGGACTCTGATATGGAGATTACTCTTGTGGTATTTGATGAAAAGTCTTTTGTTTTGTCGGATAAGATTTTTTCAGGTGTTGAGGAGTTCATAGATAATAATTATGTAACTAAAAAGGTTTATGAAGAATATGAAACTGAAGATGAAACGAGGATGTTGCTTGATGATGACAGACGTGGAGTGGGACCGCGACTTATGGCTGCAAGGTCTTCGGCATCTATGCCTGAAAGCATGTCAGAAAGAAGATTTCAGGCTGCCAAGATGGTTCCTCAAGCTTCTTTAGGACGTAAGCCTTTTCTGAAAAATAAAAAGATTGCGGATTCTTTTGAGGAAGATAAAGAAACCGGACCACAAATTGAATGTGAACAAAGTGAGGAGATAGCCAAACATATTGGTAATAATGGCATTCACATCTCCCTTGATGACAAGGTGGCGCATATCAAGGACACTTGGCAGGAGAATCTGCTTCATTTGATTGACACAAAGGGCTATACGGACACTGAGGTTTACAAGCGTGCCAATGTTGACAGGAAGCTTTTTTCAAAGATTAGAAGCAATGTTAATTATCAGCCGAAGAAGATTACCGCTATGGCATTTGCACTTGCTTTAAGGCTTAACCTTGATGAGACGAAGGATTTCTTAAGCCGTGCAGGATATGCTCTTTCGCCGAGCAGTATGTTTGACTTGATTGTGGAGTATTTTATTGAAAATGAGGTCTATGACATTTATACGATTAACCTTGCATTATTTAAGCATGAGCAGCAGCTTCTCGGAGATTAGAAGCTGCTCTTTTGGTGCACACGCCCGCATAATGATAATTGTCACTTCGTGACACGCGGGCGGCGCGGCGAGTAGGGTGCGATTTCATCTTCCCTACTCGATTCTGTACATTTCAAAAGTCGCCTGCGAAGCGACCATTTTAATTTTCCAATTCGTTATACTTATCTCGTAACTTGAAGTTAGCACTGATGTGACAAGGTTCATGCCCATGACACACAGAAGCGTGACAAGACTCATGCTCGTGTCACATATGAAGGAGGTAAGTTTTATGAAGAAAGGTTTAACAGAGGTTGTATTTATTTTAGACAGAAGCGGTTCGATGAGCGGACTTGAGGCAGATACTATAGGCGGTTACAATTCCATGCTGGAAAAGCAAAAGACCGGCGAAGGCGAGGTTATCATTTCCACGGTTTTATTTGATGACAAGATTGAGGTTATACACGACAGAAAACCGATAACAGAGGTGAAGCCTATCTCCGGCGAAGAGTATTATGTAAGAGGCTGTACGGCACTACTTGATGCAATTGGAGGAGCGATTCACCATATCGGACATACCCATAAGGAGGCTGATACAAATGATGTTCCAGAGAAGACTTTATTTATCATAACCACTGACGGTATGGAAAATGCCAGCAAAAAATACACCTATGACAAGATTAAGAAGATGGTGGAAAAAAAGAAGAAAAAGCTCGGTTGGGAGTTTATCTTTATGGGTGCTAATATTGATGCTATTTCGGTCGCAAGTCAATTTGGAATTGCAAAAAATCGTGCAGTAAGATATGAAAGTGATTCTGTGGGAACCAGACTTAATTATAATGTTATGTCCAATCTAATATCAAGTGCACGTATGTGCCAAAGTTCTGCCAAGATGACACAGGCATTTAATGATGAAGATTTTCTTGAAGATATAGAAAATGATTATGAAAAAAGGCATAAATAAATATTGGCATAGGGGATATATCCCTTTATAATATAAATAGAATTATAAGGGGAGGGCGTAACAAATATGCCGACAATTTCTAATTTTTATGGTATTATAATTATAATGTATTTGAGAAATAAAGAACATAATCCCCCACATATTCACGCAATTACTCAAGATTATGCTGCTTCTTTTCTTATTGAAACAGGAGATATTATGGAAGGGGAATTTCCTCGAAAAGCAAAATGTTGGTCAAGGAATTTGTTTTAAAATATAAGAATGAATTAAAGGAGATGTGGGAAACAGAAAACTATAGAAAACTCCCACCATTAGATTAATATGTTTCATAAAGCGTTAGAATTAGAATTCAAAGATGGAACCGAGCTTGAACTTACTTTTCAAGATGGAAAGGTAAAACAATATGATATGGCTGTGCTCTTTACTAAGTACCCGCAACTGCATGCCCTTGAAAACAGAGACTTTTTTTTATCCGGTCAACTAATGGGCTCGTATGGTATAAGATGGAATGATGATTTGGACATTGATGTTGAGACCATATATGAAGAAGGGCGTACTGTACGCCTTGTTAAGCTTGCGATAGCATTTATGGTTGGTGAGGAGGTAATGCATGCAAGAACCAAGAGGGGATTGACACAGAAAC
This sequence comes from uncultured Lachnospiraceae bacterium, assembly GCA_937915975.1. Classification (GTDB taxonomy): domain Bacteria; phylum Bacillota; class Clostridia; order Lachnospirales; family Lachnospiraceae; genus Coprococcus_C. The sequence goes on from CALGGL010000171.1 coordinate 2,872, forward strand.
AGTTATCTGAAGCTACAGGCATTGATCAGTCAGATTTATCCAAGATAGAAAGAGGTATGGCAAATGTATCTGTAAGTACACTCAACAGAATTGCTCTGGCATTGGGGTGTAGGTTGAATATTAATTTTTCTTATGAAGATGATTAAATAGATTATAAAAAACAAGATATCCACACCATGGGTTATAGCTTTTAGCTATAACCCATGGTATTTTTTAGGAATTATACATAATCAAAAGCTTGTGCTATATTAATCCATAGAAAAACACTATGAATTAAGGAGAGTGATAGTAATGGGAGATATTAAGCTGATTAGTCCGTTTGATGAGATTGACAATAACACTTATCTTGAGACAGCAGAAGCGGTTGCGAAGTGGATTGACAGATTTTCCGTTAAGAAGGATAAAGGAAAAAGTTGGAAGATAAGCAGCGGAGAGGGTTCTTCAGAGGGAGATGAACTGGCAGGTAAGTTAAGTGACAGGACTATTTATTCCGGAGCTGCGGGTATCGGTTTCTTTTATATCCAGCTCTATGAGGCAACCGGTAAAAAGGAGTATCTGGAGGAAGCTATTCAGGCAGGAGAATATCTGCTTGATACATACGACGAAGAGCTCGGTAAGAAACCGGGGATTCATACGGGTTTATCCGGTGAGGGTTTATTTGCTTATCATCTGTATCAAAAAACAGGCGATGAAAGATATCTGGAATATGCAAGAAAGGCTGGAGATGCCGTTTACAAATACGCCGTTAAAAATGAGGGCGAGGTTCATTGGTATAACCTGATTGATTATATGGGTGACGGCAGTACCATTTTATATTGGATTTATCTGTCAGACATAACGGGCGATAAGAAGTATCTTTCGTATGCGAAGGAAACTCTTGATTATATTATAAGTATTGCAACAGTAAATGATGATGGGACGGTTAATTGGAACTTCCTTGAGATAAATGATTATTTCAAAAATCTTCCTGCCGGCGGACTTATTTCCAACTTTGCACATGGAACTGCCGGAGTGGTTTATTTACTTACCAAATATTATGAAGCATCTAAGGATGAAAATTATCTGTCTTACGCAAAAAAGGGTTTTTCGTTCCTTGAAAATATTGCGGTAAAGGATGGAGATTCGGCGATTGTTCCTTATATATATTGGAAGGATACGGGAAAAGCCTACGATGTATTTTATCTTAGTCTATGTCACGGACCGGTCGGAACGGCAATTGTGGCAAAGGAGCTTTATCAGGCAACAGGAGATAAGGAATATATTGAATTCTATAGAAAGCTTACAAATGCACTTGTAAAAGCGGGTGTTCCGAATATCCGCTCAGCAGGCTATTGGAATGACTGCATATGCTGTGGTTCGTCCGGCGTACTGCTTCATTTTATAGACGGAATAGATACTATAGGTGATGAAAAATATGAAAGACTTGCCAAGGAGACTGCAAGAAAATTAATCGGAGACGCATTTAAGGATGATAAAGGAATACGTTGGTACAATGCGTGGACGAGAGTAATTCCGTGGAATGTGGATTCACACCTTGGACTGTATATAGGTGCAGCCGGTTCGGCGAGTGCATTGCTTTCGCTATATGGAAAGCTTGAAAATAAAGAAATAACACCGTTGGTTGAGTTTTGACAAAGAGATAAAAATATAAATTAATTACAAAAATATGAAATATAAGTGTGAAATTTAGGAGGAAAAAGATATGAGTAAAATTTATTCAAGTATTACAGAGTTGGTAGGACGTACACCTTTGGTTGAGCTTACAAATTTTGAAAAGGATAATAATCTTAAGGCAAAGATTTTGGGAAAGCTGGAGTATTTTAATCCGACGGGAAGTGTAAAGGACAGGGCTGCACTTAGTATGCTTGAGGGAGCGGAAAAGGACGGTAGACTTAAACCGGGGCAGACAGTTGTGGAAACCACAAGCGGCAATACGGGAATAGCTTTGGCAGCCTTTTGTGCAGCTAAGAATCACCCGCTTATCATATATATGGAGCCGGGATGTACACCTGAGAGAATTCAAATTATGAAGGCGTATGGAACGGATGTGAGAGGACTTAATGATATTCCGGGAGCAGATGCTATACTCAAGGAGTTTGGCTTTAATCCTGTTAAGCTTATGGAAGCAGTAGGTAAAGAAGCAAAGGAAAAGGATTACTTCTATGTGGGACAGCTTTTTAATGAGGATAATCCTAAGGCACATTATGAGACAACGGGACCTGAGCTTGTTGAGGATACAGACGGAAAGATAGATATAGCTGTTATGCTTGTCGGTACTGCAGGCACGATTGCCGGTGTGGGTACATATCTTAAGGACAATATCAAAGGCGTTAAAGTGGTTGGAGTACAGCCGACACCGGATTCACTTTCCTTTGTACCTGATGCTAAGGCAACCATAGACGGTGTTGTTGTGTTCCAGACAGAAGAAAAACCGTGTAGTCATCCGTTTATAGTTAAGAGAAATTTCCAATTTGATGAGATTATAAATGTAAGCGGAGAAGCAGCGTATGAGTCTGCAAGAGAGCTTGCAACGTCTGATGGAATATTTTTGGGTGCATCCGCTGCTGCAGCACTTACCGCAGCCAAAGAACTTGCCTTAAGACCTGAAAATGAAGGCAAGAATATAGTAGCTGTTTTTGCGGATAACGGAATGAAATATTTAAGTACTAATATGTACCGTTTTGATTAATTAAAATGTGGTAATGACCTGCTGATTATGGTATTATTAAATATATAGACTCTGAATTCTTATGTGGAGAAACCATAATGTCAGGATTTTTACCGACAACAAAAGAAGAAATGAAGTCGCTTGGCATAGACCGGCTTGACTTCGTATATGTTACGGGTGATGCCTATGTGGATCACCCTTCTTTTGGTACGGCAATTATCAGTAGGATTTTGGAGGCGCACGGCTATACTGTGGGGATTATCTCACAGCCGGATTGGAAGGATGACAGCAGTATAGCCATACTTGGTGAGCCGAGACTTGCATTTCTTGTATCTGCCGGCAATATGGATTCCATGGTTAATCATTACAGCGTGTCGAAGAAAAGGCGTGATAAGGACAGCTATACACCGGGCGGTGTGATGGGTAAAAGACCTGACTATGCGACGATTGTTTATTCTAATCTTATAAGACATACATATAAAAAGACGCCGATTCTTATCGGCGGTATAGAGGCGAGCTTAAGAAGGCTTGCACATTATGATTATTGGTCGGATAAGTTTAAGCGCTCCGTTCTTATGGATTCGGGTGCGGATATTTTGATGTACGGAATGGGTGAAAGAGCGGTTGTCGAGCTTGCCGATGCACTTAATTCGGGACTTGATGTGGCAGACATTACATTTGTGGACGGAACGGTTTACAGGACAAGTGATATAAGTTCCGTCGTTGATTATATAGAGCTTCCTTCGTATGAGAGCATGAAGGAGGATAAGCTTCTTTACGCAAATAGCTTTTACACGCAGTACTGCAATACGGATGCATATTCGGGTAAGAGGCTGGTAGAACCTTATGCCAACAAGCAGTACATAGTTCAAAATCCGCCTTCCAAGCCGCTTACGGTGCAGGAAATGGATGATGTCTATGCACTTCCTTATATGCGAACTTACCATCCGTCTTATGAAGAGGCGGGCGGTGTGCCTGCCATAGAGGAGGTAAAGTTCAGTCTCATAAGCAATCGTGGTTGCTATGGCGGCTGCAGCTTCTGTGCGCTTACCTTTCATCAGGGTCGCATCATGCAGACGAGAAGCCACGAGTCGCTGATAGAGGAAGCGAAGCTTATAACAAAGGATAAGGATTTCAAGGGCTACATCCATGATGTGGGCGGTCCGACTGCAAACTTTTATCATAAGGCTTGTAAGAAGCAGGAGCGATACGGCGCATGTCCTAACAAGCAATGTCTGTTCCCAAAGCCTTGTGAGAATCTGATTATAAACCACGACGACTATCTGGCACTTTTGCGCAAGCTTAGAGCTCTGCCGGGTATCAAAAAGGTCTTTGTTCGTTCGGGAATCCGTTTTGACTATATGCTCTATGATAAGGACGATACATTTTTCAGGGAGCTCTGTGAGTATCACGTAAGCGGTCAGCTTAAGGTCGCGCCGGAGCACGTGGCTGACTCGGTGCTTTCCAAGATGGGCAAGCCGGAGAACTCTGTCTACAAGGCATTTGCAAAAAAGTATGCAAGGATAAATGAAAAGCTCGGCAAGAAGCAGTACCTCGTGCCGTACCTTATGTCCTCGCATCCGGGCTCTGATCTTAAGGCGGCGATAGAGCTAGCCGAACATGTGAGGGACATCGGATATATGCCGGAGCAGGTTCAGGACTTTTATCCGACACCATCCACCATCTCCACGGTTATGTACTATACGGGCGTTGACCCACGGGACATGACAAAGGTCTATGTTCCGAAGAATCCTCACGAAAAGGCGATGCAGCGAGCCCTCATACAGTACCGCAATCCGGATAACTACGAGCTTGTTAAAGAAGCACTTCTTAAGGCAGGCAGAGGCGACCTGATTGGATTTGATGAGAAGTGCCTGATACGCCCGAGGAAGATGGCATATTCTGATAAAAGAAAATCAGGCGATACGAGAAAGAATAATTTATCAAAAGAAAAAGATAGAAGTAATTATAAGGCTGGTAGAAATCAAAAAACAGATAGCATAATGGACAATAAAAAACAGAATATCAGAAAAAATAGTAATACAAATATAAATCCAAACAATCATACCGGGAAAAAGACTATCAGGAATGTCCACAAGAAAAAATGACATTTTGGACAAAAAAAGTTTTAAAATTGTCCAAAATATTCCTTATATGTGTGGTAATATGAGGGAAACGACGAAAAAGGAGTGGTAATATGGCTTATACAAAAGAAGAGTTGATGAATAGGGCGAAGACCGTTTCAGGACCTAATATGCTGCATACTAAGAATAAAGATTACATTTTTAACAGGGTACTATATGTGGAGGATTATTTTAAATTCTTTGATAAGGTTGAAGATGATAACGGACGGGCAACTTCAAATTTGTTGAATGAGAAAATAGCAGAATATTACCATTGTGATACAAATACTATTGAAAGATATAATCAAAAACTGATTGAGGGCAGGGATAGGAAAGGCCCCGGTGACAAGACATTATTGGCATATTTAAAAGCGATACAGAATGTTGAAGCCTTCAATCCCGAAAAACATACATATATTAAGGAGACGGAGATTACAAATGAAAATCTGGATGGGAAAATTCATCCCGAAATCGAAGACCAGCTCACATTTGATATAGTCAAATTAAGTGATGAACAGAAAAATAAATTTATTCGCAATCAGATGGTTTCGCTGCTCAATAAGCTTGAAAGCAGCAGGTTCTTTTACTATGAACCGGATGTATTTCCAAGGAAGGACGGCAGAGAATATTTCAGAAAAAAGGTCGATAAAATATATTCCACAATTGATTTATGCTATGCCACATACACTGAGATGAATAAAAAATGGAAGGATATTTTCAGACAGATTGAGGATATGACCAATATGTGTGCATATCCGGGAATTTCAGATAAAAGGTGGATTGCTGCAAATGAGACGATTATATATTTTGATGTGGTGTTCGATTTTTTTGAAGAAAACTCATTTTTATACAGGGCTGTAAAGAATGGGAAATATGAAAATGTTCATTTTGTGGTTGATATTGATAAGGATATGATTGCCAGAAGAAAAAAATTTTTGAACGAGATGCACAGGGAGGCAGCGGAAAAGAATGAGCCGTACTCCGAGTATCGTATATTGGAAAGAGAAATGATTAAAGCGCTGGATAAACTGGAAAGGGAATTGTAAGATAAGAAGGCTTTGCAGAAATGACTGCAGAGCTTTTTTATGCATTGCGGACTTTAGTCTGCCCGAATTGTCAAAAATTGTCCATAATTCTTGTCCAAAATAATTAAATCAAAGGATGTATAGTTAATAAAGAAAAAATTTTCAGGAGGATTATGGATGAAAAACAAGAATAATATTATATGTATGGCAACGATGATTGTGGTTATGAGCCTGTCATTTGCCGGATGTGGTAAAGTGGAGATTACTACAGAAAACGAGACAGAAATGTCAACAGAGGCAGTGACAGAGACAGAGGCAGAAGTAGCGACAGAGACCGAAACAGCTGTGGAGACGACAGAGGAACTCACGTCGGAGAACACTGAAGCAGATGAGAAAAATGACAAGCCTCAAATATCTTACATAGCGATAGAGGAGAAAGCTAAGGCTGAGGAGAGAATAAGAAAAGAAGAGGAAAGAGCTGAGGTAGAAAGACAGGCGGCAGAAGTTGAGAAGACAACAGAATCCGCAGAGACACAGACGGCTCAGGCTAAAACAACCGAGGCACAGACGACACAAGCACCGGTTACTGAAACACCGGTGTCTGCTACAGAGACACCTGCGACGACTCAGGCAACTACAGAAAGTTCTAGTTCAAATAATACAGAAACACATGGAGATGGCTATAATATTCCTGGTCCAGTTTCAAATATTCTTTCGTCTGGTAGAGGATATTCTAAACACTGGTTATGTGATGAAAATGGAAATATAATAGAAAGCACTGTATGGTATGATGATATTTATGGATATGCTTATGATATAAATGGTAACTATGAAGGTTGGAATATTTATGATTATTAATAAAAAAGGGGAATATTTATTTATCTGGGGGATAATGAAAGAACTCTGGGTGGCTGTTAGTGAGTGAGGAATGGTGGTACAATAATAAAAGTTTTAACTAAGGAGGGCTAAAGGTGATGTATAATATAGACTTGGAAGAATATAACAATGGAAAATATAAATATGGAATAGGTGAGCTTTTTGATGGTGATATTAATTCTAATATAAAAAAAGGCGAAAAATCAATATTTGATACTGAATCTAAAAATTATCATTTTTACCCAGATGATATGAAAAAAATGGAAGAATGGAATAAAGTTATAGAGAAAAAGAGAGGAGCAATAGTTAAATTAATAGAAAATGATGATAATGAACTTATGAAAAGAAATCCA
>CALGGL010000172.1 GCA_937915975.1 uncultured Lachnospiraceae bacterium
AATGGCGATGATAAGCTGGTGGTGGAAAATGATTTTATATGGGACACAAGCATAGATAACAGTAACAATATTACAAATGGACGAATAGAAATAAAGGGTGATGTTATTATATGCAGGTATACTGTTTTTCCAAACATGAAAAATGGAGTATTTGTTTTAAATGGTGACGGAAAACAAACTATAGATGTTAGAAGTGATCTTATAGTAAACAATCTTGAAATAGATAATTCTTCGGATGAAGGAGTAAAAATTACCAAAATGTATGATGCTCTTATGGGTGTAAAAAACACTTACAATGACCATGACAGTAAAGTTACCGGAGAAATTGCTGTTTATTCAAGTACAGTTTTTGAGGATGAAGTATTCGGTCCAACTATGCTTATACCTGAAGAAGTTACGCTATCAAGGGATATAACTATAATTGGTAATTTGAAGCTTTGTTATGCAGCGGGTGTTTTAACATTGAATAACGTGTGCATTAATGTTAAAGGAAATTATATCCAAAATGACAGTAATGGACTTATTATGACGCATGAAAATGACAGACTTATAATCGATGGAGATTTTAGCTTCTTTGATAATAGCTATAACAGCAAAACTAAACTTAGTAATGGTGTAATAAGTGTAAAGGGAAAGTGTACGCTAAGTAAATATTATAAATCCGAAGGAAATCATAAACTATTACTTAATGGTGATAATACCCAAAATATAATTATATATGACAGACCATATGTAAGTATATTGGAGATAGATAATCATAGTGACGGAGGAGTTGTTGCTTCAGCCATCTTTGATAAGGGCGAGCTGATAACTAATGGATGTAAATTCAAATATAAAGGAATAGACGGAGTAATTGGATGGACACTTATTGGAGATGAGGAGTATGATGGTGATCTTAATCTGATAGACGGAAAACTTAACTTGAACGGACATACTTTGACAGTACATGGAAATTTTATTAATTCATCAGGTGAGTTATTTATAAATGGCGGAAAGATAATAGTAGATAATGATTTCAGACTTCAAAATACAGGAGAAAAGGAATACAACGGCAATTACAAGAGAAGCTTAGGCAGTATTCGGATGGATAATCCTGAAGATGAAATAGTTGTATATGGTGATGTATACCTTTATAACGATATAAATGCAAATAAAATAACAGACGGTAAAATAACACTTTTTAATAATCTTTATATCTATTACACCGGCAATTACGATAGCTATACTTCTGATAATGCAGTTATATGTTTTTCGGGTGACAGGGAACAGACAATATATGGCGCAAACAATGGCTCATCTGTATACCTGCATAATGTAAAATGTGATAAGACTGATGCAAAGATAAATACCGAATGTAAGCTATATATATCTGGAATCATAGATGAAACAGAAGAGACATTTGATGGAATTATTTATTTAAGTCAAGGCTTTAGTTTTAAAAATGGTGAATACTTTGGCGATGTCTGTTTAGATAAAAAAATAAAGCTTACAGAGGATATAAGAGTTCATGGAAATATTAATTTCGATACATTGCTTATTAATGATAATAGTATAAATATATATTGTGATGGAAATGTTGAAACGGGTTATTCATTAGATAAATGCAATATCATATTATGTGGTTCTGAAAGACAAAGCATAAAAGCCGGAGGGTCATTGGATATACTTACCATTGATAATTCATCAGATGAAGGAGTTTATTGTGATTCTTACTTTAATGCAAATGCTGTTTATGACATAAGTGGTAATTTCCATTATCCATATATTATGGGATATACTCTTGATAAGGATACAACCATAGAAGGAGATCTATATCTTGGTTATGGAACCATGGATTTAAATGGATATAAGCTTACTATAAAAGGTGATCTGATTCAGGCTGATGCAAATATAGATTTAAATGGTGGAACCTTATATGTAAAGGGTAGTTATTATCAGGGTACAAGAACCGGAGAAGAAGGTAATTATTCCTATGTTGGTTCGACCGGATGTCTGATAATGAATGACGAGTATGACTATGTCCTTGTTGAAGACGATATGTATATTCAGTTTTTGTCATATATAAAAAGAAATGTGTTTGAGAAAGGTATAATCGAGATAAAGGGTGATCTTGATGCATATGACACATATGATTATGGTGCGATACCTAAAGTGATAGAGTCAACAAAAATAATGCTTACAGGAAATGAAAAGCAGAGTATAAATTATAATATGAAAATTGGCAGTCTTTCGCTTAACAATGTCTCTTCAGTTGAACTGCCATACAGAATAGATATTTTAAAGTCATTTGAAACCAATGGAACAAAGGTAACAAAAGGAAGTGTTAATATACCTGATATAAGTATGCTTAAGGAGGAAAAATATAATTGTGATATATGCTTAAGCGGTGATGCGGTTCTTTGTAATGATTTAAATATAAATGGAACACTTTATATAGATGACAGCATATATTTAAATGGATATGAGATAACGGCAAATAATATAGTAATAAATGGTAAAACAAAGATAAACAGAGGTAGAATAAGTTGTAAGGAATCGTTCACTGTAGGATATAATGGCGAGCTTATTATGAAAAATGATGCTGATTATCTATATGTAGGACAATGCCTGAACTTTAATTCTAATAAATCGCATAGTGATAATCTTACAGCAGGAACTATAGAACTTTTCGGTGATTTTATACAAAATAATTATGATAATTTTATAGCTACGGGAACACATAAAACCATAATAAATAAGAGAAATATAACATCAGATATAGGATATATTCACACATTAAAGTTTAGTGATAATCAGGGGAACAGTAAATTTAATGTGCTTGTTTTAAAAGAAAAAAGTAATATGTATGATATGTCACGAGACGAAAATATGATGGCAAAAGAAATAATTCGTGAGGGAATAGAGGATGAATTGCCGGAATCATTAAAAAATATAAAATATATAGGTTCTACAGTTTCAACAATAACGCTTGAATTTGTCCCTGAAGATAAAGATGAGGTTGAATGTTATGAAGTGTATCGTAATGGAAAGAAAATAGCAGCTACTAATAAAAGTATATATACGGATAGAGGTCTTGATTATAATACTGAATATAGCTATGAAGTATATGTGTACGACAAAAAGATGAATAAATCACTTGAGTCGAAGAGTATTTTTGCATCTACTATGAATGATACGGAGGCACCTTCAATTCCGACAGATATTGGTGCTAAAAATATTTCAGGGTCGAGAGTATGTTTATGCTTCACAGCATCAGAAGATAACTATCATGTATCAGAATATAAGATATACAGAAATGAAGAATACATAGCATCAACAAGAAAATGTGAATATTTGGATACAGAACTTGAGGTGGGAGCTCAATATGAGTATAAGATAAAGGCATGCGATGATGCAGGAAATGAGTCGGACTTTTCTGAAACGCTGACTTTATACACTATTAAACCGATTATAAAGGATATAAAGCCGGAAAATAACAGTAAGGTAGATAAGAAAAGTGAAAAACTATATTTATATTTTAAAAATCATGGTTATAATGAGTTTTATGATATAAGCATTTGGTTTGATTTGGATGTTATCACGAATTCGAATCGTCGGCACAACTAATCCGAGTTCAATTGCACATTGGCGTCGAATCATAACGATTCG
>CALGGL010000173.1 GCA_937915975.1 uncultured Lachnospiraceae bacterium
GACAGAGATCTTTTGCAGCTTGCCACGGATAAGATACTTATAAAAATCCCAAAAACAAAATTCGGAAAAACAGAGATTTTTAATTATTATGATAAAGACGTAGAAGCCGAATACGGTGTTACGCCTCTTATTTTTATTGATATGAAGGGACTTATGGGAGATTCATCGGATAATATTCCCGGAGTTCCGGGAGTCGGACCTAAGTCAGCCGAAAAACTGCTTGTCGAATACGGTTCCATGGACGGATTGTATGAGCATATAGATGAGCTTAAAAAAAGCAAAATGAAGGATAATCTTATTGAGTTTAAGGAACAGGCATATATGTCCAAGGAGCTTGCTACAATCAAGCTTGACTGCGAGCTTGATGCAGATATAGACAATATGCTTTTTAAGGATGCGTTTAATAATGAATCATATAAGCTTTTTGCCGAACTTGAATTCAAAAGTCTTTTAAACAGATTTGAAGATACGGAAAAAAACACGACCGGTATTGATTTTAAAATAAAAAACATAACTGATAAGGATGAACTTTTTAATCTTTTTGATAAGGATGTATCATCTTTTGGTTTTGCATATATTGAAAGTAATAATGAATTGGTATGCGCAAGCCTTACCCTTGATAAGGATATGTCATATATCGTATGTCTTAACGGAAGTATATCATCTGAAATGATTAACGAGCTTATTTTAAACAAATTAAAAAATTCGGAAATTTGCTCACTTGATATTAAAAAAGAGTTAAGACATATCGGACTTAACAGTGAATATGTTCTTTTTGACTGCGGTATAGGAGCATATTTAATTAATCCTTTAAAGGATGAATATGCGTATGATGACATAGCGAAAGAATATCTTGGTGTAACTCTTTTAACGAAGAAAGAGCTTGTTGGAAAAAATGAAATTAATATATTTACACTTGAGGACGAAAATATATCAAAATATATTGCCTATCAGTCTATGATTCCTTTTCTTGCGGCAGATAAGATAAAAGAAAAACTCAAAGCTATGGATATGTATGAGCTTTATACGGATATTGAGCTACCTTGCACATTTTCTTTATATGAGATGGAAAAGAACGGAATTCGTGTGGACGGTAAGGCGTTAAACGAGTTTGGAATCAAGCTTAAGGATAATATAGATAAGCTCACTAAGGAAATATACAAGCTCGCAGGAAAGGAGTTTAATATTAATTCAACAAAGCAGCTCGGGGAGATACTTTTTGAGGATCTCGGCTTAAAGTCGGGTAAGAAAACAAAAACCGGCTATTCAACCGGTGTTGAGGTGCTTGAAAAGCTTAAAAGCGAGCACGAGATAATACCTAAAATACTTCTTTTCAGACAGCTTAGCAAGCTTAATTCCACATATGTTGAAGGGCTTTCCGCTTTTATCCGATCCGACGGAAGAATTCACGGAAGATTTAATCAGACAGTGACTGCTACGGGAAGAATAAGCTCAACAGAGCCTAATCTTCAGAATATTCCAACAAGACTACCTTTAGGAAGAGAAATCAGAAAAGTATTTATCCCTGAGGATGGTTATGTTTTCCTTGATGCGGACTATTCACAGATCGAACTGCGCGTCCTGGCATCGATGGCAGGGGACGAGAACCTGATACAGGCGTACAGGGAAGCGAAGGACATACATACCGCCACGGCTTCCCTCGTGTTCCACACGCCAATTGATGAGGTGACGCCTCTGCAGAGAAGGAACGCGAAAGCGGTCAACTTCGGGATAGTTTACGGAATAAGCTCTTTCGGGCTCAGCGAGGACCTCTCGATATCGAGGAAAGAAGCTTCGGAATATATAGAAAGCTATTTCAATAAATCTGTATTTGGTAATAGTAAAGGAAGTATGGTAAACAATCGTTTAGAATATAATTCCAAAACATTAGGAAACATTGGCTTCGCAATATACAAGCAAGATGCTAACGGTTCGCTATCATTAATTGATTTTGTAACTGAACAAAGTTATACTTATCAAGGATTCGGAGATGCCACTTTAGTAATTAAAGCTGAACACAGCAAGTTTAAATCAAATGCTTCTAACGGTCAATCAGTTAAAATTAGCTTAGATGAATTAAATTCAGACAATCTTAAAGCTACATTAAATGGTGGAACTTCGGTACGTACCAACACAGGAACGTA
>CALGGL010000174.1 GCA_937915975.1 uncultured Lachnospiraceae bacterium
GGACAGTTAACCATTGGTATTGGTTCTCCCCAATATCTTTGTCTTGAAAATACCCAATCACGAAGTTTAAAATTCGTCTTTGCATGACCAATTTCCTTATCTTCAAGGTATTGAATCATTGCATCAATAGCATCTTTTACTTTCATACCATTCAAGAAATCTGAGTTTACCATTGTGCCATCATAAATATCTGTAAATGGTTCTTCATTTACATCTTTACCACCACCAACTACTTCAATAATTGGCATATCAAACTTTTTCGCAAAAGCCCAATCTCTATCATCATGAGCAGGAACTGCCATAATAGCACCTGTACCATATGTAGCTAAAACATAATCAGAAATCCATACAGGTATTTCACGTCCATTCACTGGATTAATTGCCATAACTCCTTTTAGCATCACACCAGTTTTATCTTTATTCATTTCTGTTCTTTCGAACTCACTCTTCTTTGCTGCTTCCTTTTGATAAGCCTCTACTTCATTTCTATTTTCAATATTTAGTTTTTCTAAGATTTTGTGTTCTGGAGAAAGTACCATGTATGTTGCACCAAATAATGTATCTGGTCTCGTCGTGAAAACAGTTACTTTTTCATCTGTCCCTGTTAGTGCAAAATCTACTTCAGCACCTTTGGACTTTCCAATCCAATTCCTTTGTTGTGTTTTTACTCTATCAATGAAGTCTGTTTGGTCCAAATCATCATAAAGTCTTTCAGCATATTCCGTAATCTTCAACATCCATTGACTTTTAACCCGACGTTCCACATCGCTGCCGCATCGCTCGCATTGGCCGTTAACCACTTCCTCATTGGCCAATCCGCACTTACAGGAGGGACACCAGTTAATCGGCATCTCCTTTTCATAAGCAAGACCTTTCTTAAACATCTGAACAAATATCCACTGCGTCCATTTATAATAATCAGGATCTGTAGTGTTTACCTCTCTGTCCCAATCATATATCGCAGCGATCTGATTAATCTGTCTTTTGATATTCTTTATATTTTCAGCTGTTGAGATAGATGGATGGATACCATGCTCTATCGCATAGTTCTCTGCAGGAAGACCAAATGCATCCCATCCCATCGGATGAATGAGATAGTAATTGTGCATCATCTTATATCTGCTCCAAACATCAGAGATAACATAGCCTCTCCAGTGTCCTACATGAAGACCGTTTCCTGACGGATAAGGGAACATATCAAGGCAGTAATATTTCTCTTTCTTACCATCATCCACATTTACAGGATTTTCCTCCCATTTCTTATTCCATTTTCCTTCAATCAGCTTGTGGTTGTAGCTTCCAGCCATAACTTCATTTCCTCCAAAACTTTTAAATATTTAGTAATTATACACTTTATCAAAGCATGATACAAGGCAAATATGCCTTGTATCAATAATTTTATATATTATATAAACTTATTTAACTCAACATTATAAGTATAACCTACGCTGTCAAGCTTTTTAACAATCTCATCCTTTGATACATCAAACTGACTGCATAAGCTGTCCAAATCAATCCCGTCATCACGAAGTCTCGTATTGACGAAGCTAAGCAGCATAATCGAATCCTTCGGTAAGCTTTCAAGTGCCATATTAAAGTACCTCGCCGGTTATAAGCCAAGGAGACGGCTGTGTCACCAGCATGCTCTTTCTGTCGGTTTTTGAAACGGTAATCTGGGTAACCTCAAGATTACTTATGTTATACTTTTCAAATAAATCCTTGATACCCGAAAGCACATTAAACTCCAAGGTATATAATACAAATTTCATCTTAGGATTCTTCTCAAGAAGTCTTACTATATCCTCCTCAAGATGCTTGTTTGCAACTATAAATGAAAGTCTCGGAACCGGTATCTTAGCCATATTTTCAGGTCCCAAATCAGAGATAATCTGAACATTGTGTACACCGAATTTCTTGACATTATCCTCCATGGTTTCCTTGGCACCCCGGTCATTTTCCACACAAATTATCGTACCATCACCGGCAACAAATGCAGCCTCTATAGCGATACTTTCCGCATCGACAAGGCATATGGTATCCTGTGCATCTACATCCAGCATACTCATGATAACGGCCCTTATTTCATTTCCAACATACTTGATTGTACCCTTGGAAAACATCTCATTTTTCATACCGATACGATAGGACTCACGAGTTTTTTCATTGAGTACAAATATAACTGTCGGCTCTGTAATCTTGTGATTGATGGCTTCCTTAATCTTGCATTTTTTAACAAGCGCATTTACCTCTATACCGGTTGAATACCACATATCAAGCTCACCGAAGCCAATCTCCCATAATTCATAAAATAAATCCTCATGAGTTTCATCTGCAAATATTAAAACTCTCTTATTGGTTTCAACTACCGGAACAACATTTTTCATCTTACCACAGATATCAAGAAGCTTTATCTTTTCCGGTCTTACCTCCATCTTCTGTGCAAAATAACCCATCCACTCTAAAATTTGATTGGTGCTGTAACATCCCTTAGCCATAACTCTACCTCCCTATCTATGAGTCCTTTTCTTTTTCTTCTAACTTCTTTTCTTCCTTCTCTCTTTTTTCAGCCTCTTTTTCTTCCTTCTCTTCTAACTTCTTTTCCTCTTTTTCCTTCTTTTCAGCTTCTATATCGGCTATCTTTTCTTCCTTTACAAACCATCTCTTGGTAAGCGGACCTTTCTTTCTATGCTTTATGGTTCTTCGTGTATTCTCATATTTGTCCTTATAAACAGGCTCACCGGTTTCGAGATCAAAGCCCTTTAGCAAATGGTAATCCTCCGTATCGGAGGACAAATTCTTGCTTCTTAGCCCGTCACGAAGAATAACTGCCACAAGTGCATATATACATGCAAATACAGGTACACCAAGTACCATTCCGGCAACGCCGAACAAGTCTCCTCCCACAAGGATTGCAACAAGAACCCACATACCTGAAAGTCCTGTTGAATCTCCAAGAATGAGTGGTCCGAGGATATTGCCGTCAAACTGTTGAAGTGCCAATACGAATATTACAAAAATTATGAAATACATCGGATCGTCCATAAGTGCAAGCAAGGCACCCGGTATGGCACCGATAAACGGACCAAAAAACGGTATTATATTAGTCACACCAACAATAACACTTATAAGCACTGCATACTTCATTCCGATTGCAGTTGTAAAGATAAAACACAAAATTCCTATAATGATTGAATCAAGAATCTTACCGTTTATAAATCCACCAAATACAAGATTTGCATATGAAAGACCTTCAAGTATTTTGTTTCCGGTTTTCTTGGAAAAGAAAAGATAAATAAATTTCTTGGCTTGGGCAATCAATGTTTCCTTGCTGTTAAGAAGATACACTGTAACGATTATACCCACAAAGAAATTAATTATTGCCTTCAAACCTACAACTATGCCTGATGAAATATTAACAACTATAGTATCCATATTAGGCATAACCTTTTCCTGGAAAATCGTAAGTATATTATTTTCCAAATAATTTACTACATCCGTAAACTTATTTTCCAAAAATGCATTCTTAGCAAAAACCTTGTCAACCCAGTTTTGAAGACTGTCAAGATAACCCGGCATAGAGTCCACAAGATCCTTAAGGCTTTCATATATACGTGGTATAACCAGCCAAAGGAATATAGTAATAAGTCCTATAAAAATCGCTATAGTAAGAATGACCGAAAAAGGCTTTACCTTTTTATATGCTTTATCATAATCCATTTTTTTGAAAGTCTTACTTACTATAATTGCAAGTCCTTTTCTTATATAATTCATAATCGGACTAAGCAAAAATGCGATAACTATACCAATTACAAACGGAGTAAGCGCAGAAAAGATTGCGTCAAAGACACCAAATATACTTCTCCATCCCTTGATAATCTGACTGAACAATATAGCTATACATAATGATACGGTGAGAACAACACCAAGTCTAAAATAATTTTTATTCCATCTGTTTCCCATTTGTTACCCCTTTGAAATTTTTAAGTAAATGCCGACTTCGTCGGCGCTTGGTTTTCACTTATACTCGTTATTATAACACAATTAGCGAAAATGTGAACAAGCTTTACAATATTTTCACATTAAATTTTCTTAATCATTGACACGATATAAATTATTGACTAAAATAGTATTATATTTTTAATTACACATTTATCAATTCAATTTTTACACTACGAGGAGCAATTATATGTACAGAGACGTCATTAATAATCTTTTGGCCTGGTACGAAGAAGGTCACAATGGAATTTTATATATAAAGGGTGCCTATGGTGTAGGCAAAACATGGACAGTAAAAGACTTTGCCAAGGCTTATTATAATGATTTAAAATCTGTGGATTGTTACAAAAATACAGCATTTAAAGCTATTATTACAAGAAAGCTCGATAAGGATAACGATGAAGATGACGTATCCATTGAAACCAAAATCTCGGACGTGGATTTTATACTTGAACAACATTTCGGAACATCTGATTTTTCAGATTGTCTTTTGATATTCGATGAAATACAAAATATTCCCGATGCCGCAGAATTTTTCTTAGAGTATTCCAAGGCTCATCCGGGTTATAATCTGTGTCTTATTTCATCCTCCATGAACGTTACGGAATTTGAATATACTCATATGGATATATTTAATATTATACGTATGCGTCCTATGACCTTTGAAGAATTTATGATTGCAAATAAAGCAAACGATTTGCTTGCACTCATAGAAAATGACAAGAATAAAAAGCTCAAAAAGGATGATGAGGAAAAAGTTAAAGCACTTTTACGTGACTATATGCTTACAGGCGGTATGCCGGGTGTTGTAAAAGCATTTCTTAAAAACAGGGATTACTCTGTTATAAAGGCTGAACAGCAAAAGCTTCTTGAAGAATATGAAAATCGTATCAGAAAAGCATTTTCCTTTGCTCTGTCACAAAGAGCAATAAGAATCTGGGCAAGTATGCCGACGCAGCTTACCCATGACAATAAAAAATTCATGTACCGTTTTGTGGATGAAAATGCACGTGCAAGAGAATACTATAACGCAACTCAGTGTCTTCTCGATTTAGGTGTTGCAAGAAAGCTTCCGAGAGTCAAGGAATGTGTATTTCCTCTTGAGGAACACATAGATGATAAATCTTTCGAGCTTTTTATGATAGACCATGGACTTCTCAGAACCGCACTTAAACTTGATATAAGTGAAGATATAACTCTTTTGGATATATTTACGGAGGCAAACGGTGCTGTTGCCGAACAGTATCTTTTCCAAGAGTTAAGCCACAAGGTTGGATTTGTATATTATTGGATATCGGGTGCCACCGCAAGAGTTCCTTTCGTATATGAAAGTGAGGATTCTCCTGTTCCCGTTGACATCAGATTTAAAACCAACAAAAAGGCACAAAATATCAAATCATTCAGAGAAAAAAATGACAACACCGAATTTTCGCTTAAAATATCACTTGAGCAGGTAAGTCTTGACGGTAAGGTCTTAAATGTACCCGCATACGGAATTCACTGTCTGTAAATACCTAATGCAACAAAAAAAGGGACAGGTTCCCTGACATATCAATGTCTGCTGACAGGATAAGGGAGAGGTGCTTAGCATAGCGTTAAGTGACAACGTGCTATGCAAGCACCTCTCCCTTATCTTGTCAAAAAAAGTATCAGAAACCTGTCTCCATTCTTTTATATGCCAATGTGACAAGGCTAACACCCATATCAGGCTTAATTAAGCTCGTCCAAAGTCTTTGCAAACGACGGAATAAATTCTTCCACAAAATCCTTTACCTCAGGAAGCTCCTTGCTTAAATTTTCCACAGCACTTCCGATGGTTTCCTTTGCCTTAAGAAACTCTCTGTTCCCCGTCTTTTCCTCTTCCATACACTTAATCAGTGCTGACAACTTATCGGCAGCCTTAACAAGCTTCCATTCATATTCCTTATCAGAAGACTTAAAAAATAAATCCTCATAGGCGTCTCTCATATCCTCCGGAAGCTGACCGAGAAGCTTTCTGTTTGCTCTTTCCTCTATAGTCTTATATGCCTCTTTTATGTCCTGATTATAGTATTTAATCGGTGTAGGCATATCTCCGGTTATTATCTCCGATGCATCATGATAAAGAGCGGTAACCGCCGCATAATCTGCATCCAGCTTTTTATCATATCTTACATTACCGATTACGCAAAGTGCATGAGCAATCATACTTACATCAAGAGAATGTTCCGAGAGATTTTCCTCTCTCGTATTACGCATAAGTGCCCAACGGTTTATATATTTCATTCTGGCAATCGTAGCAAAAAAATTGTATTCCATATCTTTTCTCCGCAATATTATATGTGACAGAGGACAGACATACCCTATATCACTTTATTCACTGACAAGTAAGTCTTCACCGTCTTCATTTTTAGTCTTAAGCTTTGTTCCCTGATATTTTTCAAAAAGCTCAACAAATTCTTTACCGGAAAGATTTTCCTTTTCCATAAGAACCTTTGCAATGGCATCAAGGGTTGTCATATTTTTCTTAAGAAGCTTCAATGCCTTCTCATAGGAAGCCTTTATCAAATTCTTAACTTCATTATCAACCTTGGTTTCTGTTTCGGCTGAGCAGTTAAGAACTCTTCTTCTGTCGAGATATTCTCCTGTTATGCCCTCAAGCTGAACCATACCGAATTTATCTGACATACCATACATGGTTATCATGGTTCTTGCAACATTTGTAGCCTTTTCTATATCATTTGAAGCACCTGTTGTTATCGAATCAAATTTTAGTTCCTCAGCAGCACGTCCGGCAAGAGCTATAACAATCTCTTCTTCAAGCTCTTTCTTGGTCTCAAGCTGCTTTTCCTCCTCAGGAACCTGCCATACATATCCAAGTGCTCCGTTGGTTCTCGGTACAATGGTTATACGCTGAACCGGAAGTGTATTCTTCTGCAGGGCAGCCGCAAGCGCATGTCCGGTTTCGTGATATGCTACTATCTCCTTTTCCTTCTTGCTAAGCAGCTTTTCCTTCTTTTCCTTTCCTGCAAATACTATCTCTATAGCAGCGATAAGATCCTTTTGAGATACATATTCTCTTCCGTTTCTGACCGCGAGCAAAGCTCCTTCATTTATGATATTGGCGAGATCCGCACCAACAGCTCCTGATGTGGCAAGAGCAAGTTCCTTGAAATCAACCGTTTCATCCAGCTTAACATTTTTGGTATGAACCTTAAGAGTATCTATTCTTCCCTTTAAATCAGGCTTTGAAACTATAATTCTTCTGTCAAATCTTCCCGGACGAAGGAGTGCCTTGTCCAATACCTCAGGTCTGTTTGTAGCCGCAAGAATGATTATTCCCTTTGAGGTATCAAAACCATCCATCTCAGAAAGAAGCTGGTTAAGAGTCTGTTCTCTTTCGGAATCTCCTCCCGAATATCTTGTATCACGGCTTCTTCCTATGGCATCTATCTCATCGATAAAGATTATACATGGTGCCATAGTATTAGCCTTCTTAAATAATTCTCTTACTCTTGAAGCACCGAGTCCCACATACATTTCAACAAATTCAGAACCGGATATTGAAAAGAAAGGAACCTTGGCCTCTCCGGCAATTGCCTTGGCAAGAAGTGTCTTACCTGTTCCCGGAGGTCCCACAAGAAGTGCTCCTCTCGGAAGCTTGGCACCTATCTCAAGATATTTTTCCGGCTTCTCAAGGAAATCAACTATCTCTGTTAATGACTCCTTAGCCTCCTCCTGACCGGCAACATCTTCAAAGGTAACACCGGTTTCCTTTTCAACATACATTTTGGCATTATTCTTATTTACTCCCATAAATCCACCGCTTTTTGATGCGGAACGCATTATAAGCATCATAAGAATATAAAATGCCGCTATCATTATTCCGTAAGAAAGAATCGTAGAAACAATTGCATTTTTGCCTTCATCGATTTCTTCAAATTTGACACCCGCTTTCGCAAGCCTGTCAACTATCTTATAATCATCTGTTCTGATTACCGTATATGTTGTATCATTTACGGAATCCTCACTTTCCTTCGGCTTAATTGTAATCTCATTATTATAAATCTTTACGCTTTCAACCTTTCCTTCGTCAAGCATGGTAAGAAACTCATCATAGGTTATTTCTTCCTTTCCGAGATCCTTAAACTTGCTGAATCCCTGCCAAAAAAGAAGCGCCAAAAATACAGATGCAATAAGAAGTATAACCGGCATAGACGGTTTTTTCTTATTGTTGTTATTGTTATTACCCTGATTATTATTAGGGTTATTATTATTTTGGTTATTGCTTTGATTATTATTATCCATAGTTATTCTCCATAACTTATAGTATATAAGCCTTAAAAATATTAAAGGCTATGTACATTAAGAACAATGCACAAGCCTTTAATATTATTATTCCGTGTTTATTACTTATAAAGAGGATACTTATCAGTAATACTCTTTACAAGACTCATAGCCTTGTCATTATCCTTATCAATAACTGCTGCCTTTATTGCATCAGCAATAATGATCATATCATCCTCTTTAGCACCTCTTGTGGTAATTGCAGGGGTACCAAGTCTAATTCCGCTTGTTACAAACGGTGACTTAGGATCATTTGGAACCGTATTCTTATTTGCAGTTATATGTACTGAATCAAGAAGCTTCTCAACCTCTTTTCCTGTCATATCAAGGTTCTGTAAATCAACCAGCATAAGGTGGTTATCGGTACCGCCCGAAACTATATTGAAGCCTCTTTCCATAAGAGCCTTTGCAAGCACCTCTGCGTTCTTCTTTACCTGAGCCATATATGCCTTATACTCATCTGACAAAGCTTCCTTAAAACAAACTGCCTTACCTGCGATAACGTGCATCAAAGGACCGCCCTGAATTCCCGGGAAAACTGCCTTGTTGAAGTTATACTTTTCATTTACCTCATTGCTGGAAAGAATAAGTCCTCCACGAGGTCCTCTTAAGGTCTTATGGGTAGTTGTGGTTGTAACATGAGCATAAGGAATAGGGCTCTCATGAAGTCCTGCTGCAACAAGACCTGCTATGTGTGCCATATCTACCATAAGAACTGCTCCAACCTCATCAGCTATCTCTCTGAAGCGCTTAAAATCAATTGCTCTTGCATAAGCAGAAGCACCTGCCACGATAAGCTTTGGCTTGCACTCCTTCGCAATTCTTAACACCTCATCATAATCTATAAAGCCGTCGTCATTTACTCCGTAAGGTACAACGTTAAAATACTTACCTGACATATTAACAGGTGAGCCGTGAGTAAGATGTCCGCCGTGAGCAAGGTTCATTCCCATAAATGTATCGCCCGGCTCCATAATTGCGAAGAAAACAGCCATATTTGCCTGTGCACCTGAATGAGGCTGAACATTGGCATATTCGCATCCAAATAACTCCTTAGCTCTCTCTCTTGCAAGATCCTCAACTACATCCACGTGCTCACATCCGCCGTAATATCTCTTTCCCGGATATCCTTCTGCATATTTGTTGGTGAGCGGGCTTCCCATAGCAGCCATAACTGCCTTTGAAACAATGTTCTCTGATGCTATAAGCTCTATATTGTCATTCTGCCTTTTAATCTCGGCAGTCATCGCATCAGCAACCTCGGAATCAACCTTTACAATCTCGTCAAAATCGTACATTTTTTCTAACCTCCATATTATTTTGTGTTTTTTTATTGCATATATTTATGTAATTCTTAACAACTAAAAATATCCATAAAAATTCGCTTCTTATTATCTCACAAGTAATTTTTAGTGTCAACAAAACTGAAGCTTTTTTCAGGCTTAATTATTTTGACCGGTTTCAATGTCTTGTTTTTCTTTTTTTCTCTGATTTTTACTCTTAAGCTTTTCAATCCTTTTTTTGCTTCTATCCTCTGATTTATCCATAATCCCACTGAAAAAATAATTAAATTCTGCGCCGAAAAAGACAATCTGCATACAGACATACAGCCACATCATTATAAGAATTATGGATGTAAGACTTCCGTACATATAGGATGCACTTGAAAGATGCTTTATATAAAATGAAAAACCGCTTGTAACCAGCATCCACAGAAGTGCGGCAAATGCAGCACCCGGAATTTCTCTTACAAACCTTGTTTTTCGATTAGGAATCTGATAATACATAAGCAGAATAAAGATAAGCACAACCACAAAGGTAAATGCATTTTTAAGACTTAAAATAAATGCAGTAGCATTAAAAAGCGACGGCCATTTTGAAATTATTCTTTTTGCTATGTCGGCGCCAAAGATGTGAACTACCATAAGTCCGCCCATAAGGAGCATAAACACCAAAGTATATAATACACTCCAGAGTCTTATAAAAATAAAGTTTTTCCTTTTTTCTACGGCATAAATCTTATCAAGTCCATTTGTAAGAGCCTGAATACCTTTTCCTGCAGACCAAAGAGAAACCACAATAGTGATGATTGTAAAAGAGCTGCTGTTTGAATATACAATGTCGTCAACTATGTACATTATATAATCACGAAATGCATCCGGTGCAATATCAAGTACATAAGAAATAATGTCTGTATTAATAAATGAGACCTTAGATGCTATAGATCGGAAGAGCACACGTCTGAACTCCAGTCA
>CALGGL010000175.1 GCA_937915975.1 uncultured Lachnospiraceae bacterium
GAATATTCTTTAATTTACCAGGGAATGTTTTTGTTTCTTTGATATCTTTATTTTCATCCAAATCATTTACAGCTTCACACACATACGCACAGCTTACACCGCCACAGGCAATTCCTATCCTGCCTGTGCCTGTAGTATAATTGTACTTTAGCTTTGAGAATTCCTTCGCAAGCTCTACCTCTCTTGCTTCAAGCTTCTTCTTACTCTCATAAGAAAGCTTAGGAAATATAACCCATCTTGAAGTATCCTTGATAAATCCTTCGCCCTCTGTCGGTTCAGGGAATTCTCCCACTTCAATGGTTGCACAGCTGTGGCAAACCCTTGTTGTTGCTCTAAAGAATACAGGCATACCATACTTTTCGGAATAAGCAAATGCATCCTGTATCATTTCATATGCTTCCTCCGGTGTGGCAGGATCAAATACCGGAATCTTTGCGTACTTGCCGAAATGTCTTGTATCCTGCTCGGTCTGTGAGGATATAGGACCCGGATCATCAGCCACATATACAACCATTCCGCCCTTTACACCTACATAATTAAGACTCATAAGCGGATCAGAAGCAACATTTAATCCGACCTGCTTCATAGTAACTATCGAACGAGCTCCCGTATATGCTGCTCCCGCAGCTACTTCAAGAGCAGACTTTTCATTGGTAGACCACTCCACGTGTATCTTGCCCGGATTCCTCTTTGCTATGGTTTCCAAAACCTCTGTAGATGGTGTACCCGGATATCCTGCAACCACCTTAACTCCTGCCATAATCGCACCAAGCGCTATGGCTTCATTTCCCATTAATAATTCTTTCATTTTTAATCATGTCCTTTTGTGTAAATCATTTTGAATTCTATCTTATAGAATTTTAATATTATAACTTTATGAAAATTATCAATTATCATCTATTATTTTTTTATGTAATCCCCGCTGCTTCCTTGGCAAGCTTGTCGGCTTCCTCGTTTCCTTCTATACCAGAGTGTCCCTTAACCTTGATAAAATTAAGTTTGATTTTATCCTTGATGCTCTGCATGTATTCATAGTAAGCAATTGTTCCCTTTTTATTTCTCTTCCATGCGCCGGTTGCCCACATCTCTATGCCCATATAATCATAGTATATATCAAGCTCTTTAACGCCCTTTTCTATAGCCAGCTTAACTGCTGCTGCAGAACCTTCTATCTCGCCGGCTACATTTCTCATGGCTGCCATCTCTTCATCATTGCCCGAACCCTGGACGATGAATTTCTCATTATCTATAACAAGAAATCCTCCGTATCCGTATATATTTGTTGCAACATTAAAGGAACCGTCCACAAAGGCATAGCAGGCTGAATTGCCACTCAAAGATATGCTATTATCTTCTGATTTATCTTTTGATTTTTCATTTGCAGGATCTTCATTCTCAACCTTTTTTAGCTTTTCCCTATCGAACTTTACCCCTGCATAAAGTTCCGCTTCTTCAACGGTTTTAAAGCTTTTATATAATGCACCCGGAAAACATTTTACATTGTCCTTACACTCGTCCCATGTAAGATAAATTCCCGGAGTTTTACCTACCTTTACAGCATAAAATTTTGCCATATAATCACCTTGATTTTTTCATTATCTAATAACAGCACATAGCTATTTAGACATTATACCTAATTTACGGTTTTCGGTCAAGCAAATGAAAAAGTGTGTCACGGGAACAGGTGCCTGTCTCCATAACACACTTCACTGTCTAAATACTATTCAGAGATATCCGACCAATAAGAATTACCATCCTTATCAAATATATTAAATACATATTTAACAGTATTCTTATTATTTAAAGGAACAGTTTTTACACTAATTTCACCGTTTATTGCAAAGCCTACATATGCCTCCGACATTCCTTCCCATTTATCAAACGGCAGTATATTGCCATTCTCGTCATAGGCTATGTTTCTCATAAAGGCAAACGGATGAATTACAGTACCGTCTTTAAATTTATATTCGGTCATTATATATTCTCCGTCCTTATTACGAAGATTTGTACCGACAATTATAGGATTACTGTAATCAAGGTCTGTCTTTACTTCAAGCTTTATCCAGTCGGTCTTAAAAGACTCTCCTGACAAATCATCTATATAAAGAGTAATCTCATATATATAATAATCTATACCAATTTCCTTTTGAACAGCCGAACATTCACTTTCCTGACCTGAGGAATCCGTGATTATAAACTGTTTTTCTGGAAGACTTGCCCGCAATATATTTTCAACAGTATCCATATCCTTTGAATTCATCTTATCCTTTTTAACATCATAGGTATCAAGCTTCATAACATATGAACCGTTTTCCTCATCCACACATTCCCAAACTGATAATTTACCTTTCTCAATTATCATCTCACTTCCGTCCGGAAGCTTAATTATACATTCATTTTCAACCACAAAAGGTATAATAGTCTGTATATCCTCCCTTAAATTATCGGAGGTATATGTGTTTTTTTCGCTGTCCATTTTATTTTTATTTATCTTGCTTTTTATAAAAAGGATAGAACCAAGCAAAATTATTATAAATATTACACCGGCTATAATCATAGCTGCAAGTCTTTGTTTAGCTCTCTTAAGCCTCGTCTTAACTGTATTTTCATTCATATCAAGAAGGTCAGCAATCTCCTTAATCGAATAATCCTCATAGTAATATAAAAGAACTACCTCACGATACTTTGCGGGAAGCTTTTTTATCTTAAGATATATGTCGTCCTCCGAAAGCCTGTCCCATTCTTCACAGGCAGTCTTTTCGATGTAACTTATATCTCCGACAGATGTTTCATACTGTCTGTATGCCTTTCTTGCCTTTGAATGGCACTCATTTACAGTAACTCTTATAAGCCATGCCTTAAGATGCTCCTCACTGTTTATGTGTTCCTCATTGCAAAAAAGCTTGAGAAACACATCCTGAAATATATCCTCGGCATCCTGCATCGTCTGCATATTAAGCCTGGCAAGCTTACATACCAGCTCGCCGTATTTTTTAATTGCTTCCTCAGTTGTGAATTTAAAATCGTTTTGCTCGTTCATATAGTCACTCTTTTAATTTATTTAGTCGTACTATTTAGCCCTTTAGCT
>CALGGL010000176.1 GCA_937915975.1 uncultured Lachnospiraceae bacterium
CCAATCCCCAATCCCCAATCCCCAATCCCCAATCCCCATATATAAAATACTTTTAAAAAAGATGAATTTATTTAAATTATTATATATATTATAAAATAATTTATTATAAAATATAAAATTGTAAATATTACTTTATATGAAAAATATTTTCTTTTCTTATGTTATTAGATATCTTAGGAAGATGAATATAAAATATATTATTATATATTCTTTATGAATATCATTAAATATCAAATAAATAAAATACAAATATATTTATGATAACAAAGATATTTTTTTATATTTTATTATTTCCTTTTATCTAATTTATTAATAATATCAATTTCATTAAGTGGTTTATTGCAATATCCATCGGCTGTGCAATCTTTTGGTTCATCTCCACTTAAAATATATATTGGAATATTTGTTTCCTTAATACTTTTTATTATATTGCAAGTTTTTATACCATTTAGATATGGCATTTCCATATCCAATAATATATATTCTATTTTTTTATTTTCTATTATATATAATTTATACATCAAATAAATACATTCAATTCCATTAGGTGTAAAATATACATGAGGTTCTTTTCCCTTTTTTATATAATATCTAATAATTAATTCTTTTGCTGACATAGCAACAAATTCTTCATCATCGCAAATTATTATATATATTTTATTATGATTATTTACCAATACATTCTTTTTTTGTTCAAAATTAACTTTTTTGTGATTTTTAGGAGTTGCACCTTCAGACCGACTTTTTTTAAAACTTTTAAGATAAAGATTAATATATATTCCATTTTTTAAGAATATATTTTTTATATCAAAGAAATAAAACTTTGTTTTGTTGAAATTTTTGTTTAATAATTTCTTATAATCAACTTTACTTTTATCCATTCCTTTTTTATTTATATCATTATCTTTGTCATTAGTATCATTTCTATACATATTATCTTCTAAAATTTGTCTTAAAAGATTTGATTGTCCATTCCTTTTAAATGAATTTAAATGAATTTTAAAATCTGAATTTTCAAGAGAAAAAAATCTTCCAATTTTATTTTTATTAGGTGTTTTATTTATAGTTCCTATATTTTCACTATCCATAGGAAAAAATCCATAGCTTTTTCTCTTATTTAGTTCAACTTTTTCCATAAATAAATTATTACCTTTAATTTTAGTATTAAATCTGTTTTTTTTATCAAATACATTTTTATAAGGAGTAGCATTTCTATTATTATACATATCTTTAAAATGAGGATTATCATCCATAAAGCTATGTCTTTTATTATTTTCAATTTTTTTTAACGTTATTTTAAAATGATTACTCTTAGTAGCGACACTTTTTCTAATATTTTTATTTTTAGGTTTAAGACTTAATGTTTTTTGTTGAGGAATATTTTTACTACTTTGTTTTCCTCCTGTATTTATATCATTAATAATTTGATTTAAAGAATCAGTCATTAAATTTTGTGGAACAATTTGGTCATAATAAGGGTAAGAGTCTTCAATATCGAAATAAAATA
Source organism: uncultured Lachnospiraceae bacterium (assembly GCA_937915975.1). Classification (GTDB taxonomy): domain Bacteria; phylum Bacillota; class Clostridia; order Lachnospirales; family Lachnospiraceae; genus Coprococcus_C. The sequence goes on from CALGGL010000176.1 coordinate 1,508, forward strand.
AAGAACCTCCCTTTTCTGAATCACTTATACAGTCTAATTTAATATTAAATTTATTTAAAATTTCATTAACTATACTTAATCCAAGTCCAGAACCATCCGCGTTTAAATCTTGATTTCTTTCATAAACATAGAAGCATCCGTTTTTTTTAAATTCTTTAGGATTAAAACCTTTACCACTATCTTTTACTAAAATTCTTATCTTTTTTTCTTTTGGGATACTCACAGCTCTTACTACTATATGACCTTTAATAGTAAATTTATAAGAATTTGTTAATAAATTAATTAAAACCATTTTAAATCCTGTTTCACTAATGGAATTAACTTCTTTATCATATGAGAAATTAATATCGGAATAAATTTCTAAATTTTTTTTGGTTTTGTCATAATATTTTTTTGTTTCGAACATGTCCACACAAAAATTAATAGCTTTAGAAACGTTAAAATATTCCACTTTGTCTTTTGATATAAATTCTTTTCCCATATCATTTATTTCTTTTATTAGCGTTTTGCCATAATCACATAAAGTTTTTAAAAAATCAAAAGTAGAATGAGAATGAGCTTTATTATTATTATTTGATACTATATTATTATTATTATTATTATTAGCTTGCCTTGTTTTTTTCTTTTCCATTATATATGGACTAAACTCTCCTGAATCACAGACTAAGCTTGTATTATTTGAAACTGAATTGTAATTTTGATGTGGATTTTCTATTTCGGAATTAACAACAGTTGATATTGTTATGAAAATATTTTTTAACTCGTGCGCATATTTACGGGAACGATCGGCCTTTTTTATTTCTTCCATACAATGAATACATTTTTGGTTTTGAACTTTTTTTGGCTTAAACATTTTTCTGTTTTATTACGGTTACTTTCCTATTATATCAACACTTAATCCTTAAGTCAAAACATTTTTTTGTTTTATACCGCCTCAGCGTTATATCATTTTATAATTTTAGCATACTCTCTCATACCTATATCATTATTATACCCTATTTTTATTAGCAATAAACATAGTGTAAGTGTACCCCTTATCCCCTCATGCATCCGGATTGATCACATTGCTCCCGTACTTCTTGCGGTAGTTTTCGATACAATATTCAATAACCTTAACTGCCTCCAATGCACCCATAATATCGTCCACCTTAGTCTCCTTACCCTCCAGATTCTTGTATACGGTGAAGAAATGCTGTATCTCATCAAATATGTGCTTGGGCAGCTCAGATATGTCTGTATATCCATTATATGTAGGGTCCCCATAAGCCATGGCAATTATCTTCTCATCCCCCATTCCGCCGTCAAGCATCTTCATAACACCAATGGGATAGCTTCTCACAAGAGTAAGGGGCTGAATCTGCTCATTACTGTCATCATTAATATCATGCCAAATGTTCATATACGCTCCTCCTTATTTCTACTAATTACATATCCTAAGTTTCGCAAACCTTCATTCAAGTGCCTGCTTAAGATCTGCAATGAGATCCTCCTTGTCCTCAAGCCCACAGGATATTCTCACAAGTCCCGCAGGAACTCCGCAAGCCTCTAACTGCTCGTCTGTCATCTGTCGGTGTGTTGATGTTGCCGGATTAAGGCAGCATGTTCTGGCGTCTGCCACATGGGTCTCGATTGCTGCTAATTTCAACTTCTTCATGAAGCTCTCTGCAGCAGCTCTTCCACCCTCTAACTCAAAGGATACAACACCGCATCCACCCTTAGGCAGATATTTCTTAGCTATCTCATAATATGGATCAGAAGGGAGTCCAGGATAGTTCACCTTCTTCACCTTCGGGTGCTTCTCCAAAAATTCCGCCACTGCCTGACCGTTCTCCACATGCTTTGGCATTCTCACATGAACTGACTCGAGTCCCAGATTAAGTATAAATGCATGCTGT
>CALGGL010000177.1 GCA_937915975.1 uncultured Lachnospiraceae bacterium
GGCGATACGAGGGGGTATCCTACAAGGCAAGTCAGGACCCTGTCTATCCGAAGCTTAAGTATATGTATGCGCCGGATGTGGTTTGCGGAAATGACGGAAGGTACTACCTTTACTACTGTATGGGCGGAGACTACGGACAGGGAGGTTATCACAATCCGATAAGTGTTGCGGTTAGTGACAGTCCGGCGGGCCCGTTTTCTTATCTAGGAAATGTAAAGTATGCCGACGGTACGGTTATGAAGCGTTACATTTGCTTTGACCCGGCGGCTCTTAATGATGACGGAGTTATCAGAATTTATTACGGAACACAGTATGGCTACGAGGAGGAAGAGGACTTCCTTACAAGTGGCAGATTAAATGATGAGATAGAGATGTTTGGAAGGACGAAGGAGGAAATTCTTTCCTATCCGGACAGTATAAACGGACCGATTATGGTGGTTTTGGAGGATGACATGCTGACGGTCAAGGAGGAGCCGAAGCATATCATACCTTATAAGGTTAAGGGAACAAGCTTTGAGGAGCATCCTTTCTTTGAGGCATCGTCCATGAGAAAGGTGGGGGATAAGTATTATTTTGTCTATTCCTCCTGGCAGAACCATGAGCTTTGCTACGCGGTAAGCAACTATCCGGACAGAGATTTTACCTTTGGCGGAACCATAGTTTCAAACGGTGACGTGGGCTTTAACGGAAGAAGTGAGGAGGACAAGCTTAACATGACCGGAACCACTCACGGAAGCATAATCGAGATTAACGGACAGTGGTATGTATTTTTCCACCGTCTTACACATAAGTCGGATTACAGCATACAAGCTGCGGACTAAACGAGGGCCCGCTTAAGGGAGAGGGTAAGTACCCTGCCGTCATAGCCTGCAATCTTACCAATGGACATATGCCGCACGGCTCAAACTGTATCTATCCGATACCGTTTCCAAATGTAACTAATCTCGGTGAGGACAGGTTCATCGGCGAGATAGAGGATGGTACTTTAATTGGTTATAAGTACTTTGACTTTAAGGATGTTAAGAGTGTAAGCTTAACTGCGCGCTTTGAGAATGAAGAAAATAAGGTGGTTTATGAGGGTCCTATTCGTATAGATGAAAGAGGTACCGGAGAGCTTGGGGATGAGCTTGTGATGCTTGAAAGTAACCTTATGGGAAGCGGAGAGTATGTCTATAAGGATAAGTCTTCGGAGGCAAAAAATCAGGATACGGACAGAGTTGCGGAAGATAGTTTTGGTAATGACACAAATAATAGCTTGAAAAAAGGCTGCTACTTTGAGATAAAAATCACACCTGACGGAGAGAGTGTCGGAAGGGTTGATGTGGTTGAGGATAATATGGATAGCGAAACAGGCAAAAGTTCCAATGCCAAAGCAGATGAAGTTTATGATAAAAACGACTGCTTAAATAGCGGAAATCTTGCATGGAATACATTTTCCGGTGAGGTTGATATACCTGACGGAGTCCACGCATTTTACCTTATATATCATGGCGGCTGTAAGGTTCAGCTTAAGGAGATAGAATTTAATTAAAATTAATAGAATATTAATAGATTAAATGTAAGATATGTGATACAATGAGCACGTATTACAAATAGGGGAAAAGAGCAGGTCGAATAGCTATGTATAATGTAATAGACTACTTAGAAGGCTCAGCTGTCAGATACAGCGATAAAACAGCAATTATAGAAGAAGATAAATCAATCACTTATTCTGATTTCTTGGATAAATGTAAGAGGGTTGGCTCATTTCTTGGAGCTAAGCTTTACTTTAATGAACCCATAATTATCTTTATGGACAAGGGAATAGATACACTTACGGCATTTTTCGGAGCAGTTTATGCAGGCTGCTTTTACTGCCTTGTGAATCCGGAGCTTCCTAAAAACAGACTTATGTCTATCAGGGAGGTTTTAAATTCGCGCTTAGTTATAACGGATGATGAGAATCTGGATGCCACAAATGAAATATTTGAAGGACTTGATGTATATAACATTAAGGATTTAAAGGAGACTGAGGTTGATGAGGAGATTCTTGCGTCCGCAAGAGAAAGACATATAGATACCGATCCTTTATACATTAACTTTACATCAGGCTCAACGGGTGTGCCTAAGGGAGTAACGATTTCACACCGCTCGGTTATAGAGTTTATAGATATATTTACGGAGAAGTTCGGATTTAAGAATGAGGATATAATTGCCAATCAGGCACCGTTTGACTTTGACGTATCTGTAAAGGATATATATTCCACTATCAAAACGGGTGCAACACTTGTTATAATACCTAAGAAGTATTTTTCAAGTCCGGCGGCATTACTCGATTATATATGTGACAATAAAGTGACAACCCTTACCTGGGCGGTATCGGCGCTTTGTCTTGTTACTACATTTCACGGGCTTGATTATAAAGTTCCGGAAACGGTTGAAAAAATACTCTTCAGCGGAGAGGTTATGCCGGTAAAACACCTTAAGCAGTGGATGGAGCATTTGCCGGAGGCGACTTTTGTTAATCTATACGGACCGACAGAGATTACCTGCAACTGTACCTATCATGTGATAGACAGAAACAGGGATTATGACGGCAAGATTCCTATTGGCAAAGCATTTCCTAATGAACGTGTCTATCTTATGGATGAGGAAGGACATATTATAAATGAACCGGATAAGGCAGGGGAAATCTGCATCGCCGGAACCTCTGTCGGACTTGGTTACTATAATAATGACGAACAGACAGAAAAAGCATTTACATTTAATCCAAATGTAAAAGGCTACGGTGAGCGTATATATAAGACGGGCGACCTCGGATACTTTAACGAGGCAGGCGAGATAATATTTAACGGCAGGAAGGATTTTCAAGTTAAGTATCAAGGTCACAGAATCGAGCTTGAAGAGGTGGATAAGGCTATCATGGAGGTGCCGGAGGTCATTAGAAGCTGCACCATATTTGACGAGGAAAAATCAAAGCTTTACGGCTTTTATATAGGCAGAATAGATAAAAAGGAGCTTAATGCAAGGCTTCGTGAAACCATGCCTGTCTATATGATGCCGACATTTCTTATACAGAGGGAGGAATTCCCGATGACGAAAAACGGCAAGATAGACCGAAAGAAGCTTATGGAAGAGAGAAAGAAGAAGTAATTGCTGACATGAGAAGCTTGTGGAGAGAGAAAAAATGGTTTGATTGATTGTTTGAAAAGATGAGCGGAGGACCAAATGATAGATAACGAAAAGGTTATAAGGGAAATCGGTACACCGACCTATGTGTATGATGTTGTCACAATCCTTGACAGAATTAAATACCTTAGAGGCAAGCTGGATGCTGACATTCTCTATGCGGTTAAGGCAAACTCCTTCATCGTAAAGGAGATAGAGGAAGAGATAGACGGCTATGAGATATGTTCAAAGGGCGAGTTTGATATTTGCAACAGCCTTGGCATAAATCGCAGTAAAATGGTTATCTCCGGCGTACATAAGGACAGACCGTCAATAGAAGAGATGATGGAGTCCTATGACGATATCCGCAAATATACCATCGAGTCCGTAAATCAGTGGAAGCTTCTTACGGATGCTGCTAAAAAATACGGACGTCACATACATGCTTTGATAAGGCTTACTTCGGGTAATCAGTTCGGTGTACGTGAGGAGGATTTAAAATATATCATTGAGCACAACGATGAGGCGGTTATAGAGATTGACGGAATAGAGTATTTTTCGGGTACACAAAAGCACTCGATTAAGAAGATTAATAAAGAGGCAGATAAGCTTATTACACTTATCGATAACCTGCGCGAGGAGCTTGACTTTGCCGTAATGGAAATCGAATACGGTCCGGGACTTCCGATATTTTACTATCAGGGTGAGGAATTTGACGAGGAAGCCTTTTTGGATGAGGTAAGAGAGGCTCTTGACAGGATTAAGGAAAAGGGCGTTAAGCTATCCTTGGAGGTCGGACGAAGCCTTGTTGCAGCCTCCGGCAGATACTACACAAGCATCGTCGATATGAAGTCCAATAAAAACGGAAACTTCGTTATTTTAGACGGCGGAATTAACCATCTTGTATATTACGGCGGCACACTCGGAATGAGAATACCGCATTTTCAGGTAGTAAGAGTTACGGAGGATGAGGCTGTTAATCTGAATGATGAAATAATAGTTGAAAAGCCGGATAATGCTGTTGATAAGATTCCGGAAGAACTTCTGGTCGGAGCCGAGGACGAAAACGGTTTAATTACATACAATCTACATGGCTCACTTTGCACGGTAAATGACATCCTTGTGAAGAATATAAATTCAAGGAGACTTAAACTCGGTGATGTATTCATATTTGAGAATGTAGGTGCATATTCATCAACCGAGGGCATCTCGCTTTTCTTAAGCCGGGATCTGCCGAAAATAGCCTTGTGCGACAAGGAAGGAAAACTAAAGGTCGTTCGAGAGGTAATCAAGACAAGCAACATTAATTTACCTCGGTACTGATATTTTTAACTTTTAATTTTTAGAAAGACAGCTGTATATATTTATATAAATCCATAAGTAGGTACTTTGAGAACGCCGGTACTTAGCGAGGTTTTTTCGAGCTTAGTACCGCTGCGTTCGAGAGTAGCGAGAGCGTGCCTGCGATGGATTTAATATAAATATATACAGCGTAATATAGAATAAAAAAAGGAGAGTAAAAGTATGGAAGAGTTAATTGAAATTTTAGAGGAACTTCAGCCTGATGTGGATTACGAAACAGTGGATGATCTTGTAGACGGAAGATATCTTGATTCACTTACAATCCTTTCACTCATTTCAGAGATTGAGGATGCATTTGATGTTGAGATACCGACAGTAGAGATTATACCTGCAAACTTTAATTCCGCAGCAAAAATCTGGGAGTTAATCGAGAGACTTCAGGAAGAAGACTAAAATTGGGACTCATCTGATTTGCATATTATAAAATTGCTTAAATGATGAGCGTACCTAAGATAATTAAGCGGGGTTTTATATGTCATTTTTTAATCCGGTATTTGCATTCGTGTTTGTACCGTTGGTTGTTGTTATCTATAATTTGTTTCCAAAGAAGCTGAGGGCATACGTTTTACTTGCAATCAGTCTTCTTTTCTTTGCATTTATCAGCAAGTGGCTGATACTGTATCTGATTCTTTCAATAATATCCATATATCGGACGGGAATCGGCATGCAAAAGCTTGAGGAAAAGAAAAAAGAAGTTCTTAAGACGGTAGAAAAGGATGAAAAAAAGGCAGTAAAGGAAAGCTACAAGAAGAAGAGAAAATTTGTACTCGTGCTTTGCATAATATTTAATGTAACATTTTTATTTATGTTCAAGTACTTTAACTTCTTTGCGGTTAACCTTAACCTTTTGATGAACTACTTTAAGGTCGGACATCAGATAACTATAGTAAAGCATATAGCACCGATAGGAATATCGTTCTATACTTTAGAGGCGCTTTCCTACGTGCTTGATATCTATTACGGCAAGATAGAGGCGGATAAAAATATACTGAGAGTCGCACTTTATCTGGCGTTCTTCCCGCAGCTTTTGGAGGGTCCGATTGCCAGATATTCGGATACCGCAGAGGCACTTTATGCAGGTAACAAGGTTACATTTGAGAGCTTTACATTCGGTTATCAGAGGATACTTTACGGCTTTGCCAAAAAGCTTATCATAGCGGACAGGCTGAATATAATAGTCAAGTCTGTATTTGAAGACTTTAACAGCTATAACGGACTTACGGTATTTATCGGTATAGCAGCATATACAATAATGCTTTATATGGAATTTTCGGGAACGATAGATATAGTTATCGGTATCGGGGAAATGTTCGGAGTAAGGGTTCCTGAGAATTTCAAGCAGCCGTTCTTTGCCAAAAATGTCTCGGACTTTTGGACCAGATGGCACATAAGTCTCGGACTCTGGTTCAAGGATTACATATTTTATCCGGTGTCACTTTCAAAGAGTATGAAAAACCTGACAAGCAAGGCAAAGAAAAAACTCGGAAATCACTATGGCCCGCTTGTAAGCGGTTCGGTGGCACTTTTATGTGTATGGCTGCTTAACGGGCTTTGGCACGGTGCGGGCTGGCATTACATTTTCTTCGGACTTTATCATTTCTTCATGATACTTATGGGCAATATCTTCGATCCATCGGTTGCTAAAGCCTGTGAGAAAATAAAGATAGACCGAAACAAAAAGGGTTATCGAATCTTTAGGTCGGTAAAGACAACCATTCTTGTATTTATCGGAGAGCTGTTCTTCAGAGCACCTTCGCTTACGGTGGCATTTGCCATGCTTGGAAGAATGTTTAACGCTGCTTCCTTCAGAGTCGGTGAGCTTTTAACTTTCGGAATGGATATCCGCGATTATGTCGTACTGATGTTAGGCTTAATCGGAATGTTTGCCATAAGTATAGTTCGAGAAAAGGGAGTTGACGTGCGGGATAATATAAGTAAGAAAAATATATGGACAAGATGGGCGATATATTACGGACTCATACTTTTAATATTGATATTTGGCGCATATGGGCAGGGTTACGTGCCGGTTGACCCGATATATGCGGATTTTTAGAGTATGAAGATATGAAGATAAGACTTTATATAAAGATTAGGTGAGATATAAGTTTTAGGATTGCAACTATTTCGGTATTAGATTGTTAGATTGATAGCTTACGAAAGGAGGGGGATTATGAAAAAGGCACTAAAAGGTATCGTCTTTGTGTTGATTTTATGCATGCTGGTTGAAGGTATATCCATAATCTTACTCCCTTTTGATAAGGTAAAAAAATACGGATTATACAAGACCTCTGCTTATGAAATTGTGGCAGAGGAGGAGGATTCGGTAGACGCGATATTTTTGGGAGACAGTCTGGTTTACTCCTCCATATCTCCTATGGAAATATGGAACGGCTACGGATATACCTGCTACGACTGTGCACAGCCCGCTCAGATAATGCCTTACGCATATGACTATCTGGAGGTGGCTATCGAAAGCCAGCATCCAAAAGTGGTATTTATCGAGGCAAATATCATGTTCAGGGATCCGGACAAGCTTCCGCTGTATAAGAAGATAGCGTACAGGATAGAAAACTATGTTCCGATAGTTAAATACCACAGCAATTGGAAGAAGTATTTTACAAAGAGTAAAAACAGCTGGCTCAACGTTAACAAGGGCTACATCTACATAACCGGAGTAAAGCCATCAAAGAAGGATCCGCTTAATTATATGGATATTAATGATGAGATAGAGGCTTCAATACTTCCGGAAAACCGTGAGTGCTTCGACGACATGATAAAGATTTGCGAAGAGAATAACATCAAGCTTGTGCTTCTTGCAGTACCTAGCCAGAAGAGCTGGAGTCGCTCCAAGTACAATATGGTTAAGGAGTATGCCGCCGAAAAGAATGTAGAATTCATAGACTTTAACATCGACAATGATCTTGAGATAGACTGGGCAACCGAGACCAAGGACAGAGGCAATCACTTAAACTACTGGGGTGCCAAGAAGGTCTCAGATTACCTGGGAGAGTACCTTGCGGAAACAGGCCTTTTAACCGACCACAGAGACGATGAGTATTATAAGTCCTGGAACACGGCGTACGGCATTTATAAGAATAATCTGAAAGAACGGTAAGGAAAAGTTAAAAGAATAAAATGGGAGGACAAATGTTGGATAATAAAGAATCAATGGAAAAAAGAAAATTCAACCCGGGCGATATAGTTCAGCATTTTAAAAGAGAGACCTTAAACGATGCAGAGCGTAACGCCAACAAATATTTATACAGAATAATCGGAGTCGCAGAGCATACCGAAACCAAGGAGCCAATGATGATATATCAGGCACTGTATGATAACTTTGGTATATATGCAAGACCTTATGAGATGTTTATGAGTGAAGTAGACAGAGTTAAATACCCTGAGATTAAGCAGAAGTGGAGATTTGAAGCGAGGAAGGGGTAGAGGACGAAAAAGGTGTAAAAAATAGATAATAGTATTAGTATTACAAATAAAATGCCGATATATGTTATAGAAATATAACATATATCGGCATTGATGTTATAATAATAAAACATTTTGTTGACAATATAGAATAATATGAGAAGTATAAACATATAAATTAAATCGG